>CALBBA010000068.1 GCA_937926755.1 uncultured Collinsella sp. | reverse complement strand
CAGGTGCAGGGCTGCGGCGCGCAGCATGGCTGGAAGGAATATGTGCGCGGCAACGAACTGCTCGTCAACACGATTCCTAAGGTACAGTTCACCCTCATTTGCGCCGACGAGCATGTCGACGGCATTGTCGACATCATCTGCAACGCCGCTCGCACCGGTGCCGTTGGAGACGGCAAGATTTGGGTCGAACCGGTCGAGGAAGTTATCCGCATCCGTACCGGCGAACACGGCCCCGCCGCGGTGTAGAACCGACCGTTTGCCATCCGCAACGTTAAAATATCGCAGTGAGGCATAAGGCTTGCGTTGCGGATGGGCGGATTATGGGTCGCAATAAATATCCCGAAGAGACGGTCGCGAAGATTCTAGACGCGGCGCTGGAGCTATTCTGCGCACGGGGTTATGAGGGAACGAGCATCCAGGATATCGTTGACCGTCTCGATGGCATGACCAAGGGCGCTATCTATCATCACTTCAAGAGCAAAGAAGAGATTTTCAACGCCGCGTTTGATCGAGCGATGGCTCCGATTGTTGAACGCCGCCGCGCGACGCTCGGTGCTGGCAATATGACGGGCGCCCAAAAGCTCAAGCGACTTTATGCGCCTGAGTCTGTCGTACCACAAATTGAGCTTTGGGCGCGCATACATCCTGCGGCGGATCCGGTAAAGAGTTCGCGTCTGCTGGCGATGCAGTATCAGAGTTCGTTTGACGAGTCGGCCGATGGATATCTCTTGCCGGTAATCGAGGAAGGCGTCGCCGACGGCTCCATTGCGTGCGAATGCCCGCGCGAAGCAGCAGAGGCCGTATCGTTGCTAGCGAATCTTTGGCTGCTGCCATTGTTCCGTCCGCTCGAGCCCAAGGAGCGAATGGTCGCTCGCGCGCAATGTTTGACGCAGATGGCGGCCGCAGTGGGTCTCGATTTGGGGGAAGAAGTGCTTCAAACAACGTGCCAAATTTGGGACGTTTGGAACCGTGTCGGGTGGTAATATACATACTAACGGTATATATATTGATGTAAGAGGGTGGCTACGGTCGCCCTTTTCGAGCCGTTAAATACATACCAATAGTATGTATAGGAGGCAAAGCTCTATGGACGGGATGAGAGACTTCGATGCCGTATCAGCATCAAAGACAGCGCTGCCTATAAGACTCGTCGGTCTTCTCGTTGCGCAGCTGTGCGTGTATTCGACGTTGTCGGCGCTGTGCTTTGCGTGCCCGCTTTACTTGCTCGACCGCAGTGGTTCGTCAACGCTATATGGTGCCGTCGCGGCTATAGCGTTTATACCGGGCGTGCTTGCGACTCCGGCTGGCGGAGTATTAGCTGATCGAGAGGGGCATCGCGGCGTTCTAGCAGCTCTCGGTATTGCTTTAATGGTTGCAGCGATGCTATTTGTTCCCATGAAGTGCTCGTTGCCCCTTGCGGCTGTTGTGGCGGTGATGCTGTGCGTCCAATACGCCGTTCAATCTATTCTGAAGCCGATACTTCAAATTGAGACGCTGCACATGGTCGGCAAGGAAAAGGTCGAGCGGGCCACCGCGTTAGTGTCGCAGACGACCATGGCGAGCAATATTCTAGGTCCCGTGGTTGGAACAGCCGTCTACGGATGCTTTGGAATCGACGTCCTTTGCGCGATCGCGGCGGTGGCGTTTGCAATGTCGACGCTGCTGTTTTGGGCCACACTCAAACAAAATGTCCCCTCTGAAATGACGGGGGATAGCTCGACTCGTATGGCATGTCAAAGCGATTTTATGTCAGCGATTCGGTGCCTGCTCCAAAACACCTCGTTGCTCGCCGTGATTTTGCTTGCGGCTGTTTTGAATCTTGCGTTGGTTGGGTTAACGATTGGTGCACCCGTTATTGTTACCAGGCATCTCGGCATGCAATCTTCCTGCATTGGGATTATTGAGGCAGCTATGGGGCTGGGCGGTCTTGCAGGCGGCGGTTTGGTCGGTATTAGGCCGAATCGTTTTTCCTTCAATGACATATGTCGATACGTTGCGATGATCTGTTTTGGAGTCGTGCCGATTACTGTCACGCTGCTGAGCGGCGCTGGCCAAATTGTGTTTGCTGCGCTTGCGGTCGGTTCGGCATGGGTCATGGTGTGGGCGAGTATTGCGTCGGTCGAAATCGTTGCATTCGTTCAGCGGGCGGCGCCGGCGGAACTCTGCGGAAAGGTGCTTTCGGTCGTATATATGGCTCTTTCCTGCGCAACGCCTATTGGCCAATTGACATACGGATTTGCATATGATCGATGGGCGCCGGCGGCTGTGTTCGCAGCTATGCTGGTGGTACTGGTGCTGACGACGGTGCTGTTTTATCGCTTGAAAAGTCGCTCACCACAAACAATGTGACGTTCGCAGTGCAGCGGTTTAACAGAAACGATTGCTACGGCGTGGAACGCCCATACGAGAACGAGCCTCTCCTTCGCCTACAATATCGTGCAGACGAAGGAAAGGCATGCCCATGATCAAGATGTTTGCGAGCGACTTAGACGGAACGCTGCTCAACGCCCTGCACGAGGCAGATGGGACCATCCGCCATGCCATTCGCGAGCTGACCGAGGCTGGCTTGCATGTGGTTCCCGCGACCGGGCGCTCGACGCTGCCGATTGGTGAGCATGGCTTTACGGGCCTGGCGCTTGACGCCTGCTGCTCCAATGGATCAATCGTGCGCGACAGCCATGGCGAGGTGCTCAAGACCTGGACCATCGACCCACAGATCACCGAGGAGCTGCTCAAGGAGTTTCCGGATATTTGCTTCGACTGCTCCACGCCCGATGGCATGTTCTCGAGCGGCTCGTTCGAGATGCATCAGGCGGGCTTTAAAAAGGACAGTCCTATCAAGCGCATCGTGATGCGCGGCATGCGTGCGCGTGGCGGCTATCACGAGGAGCAGTATTTCGACCAGTCGATCGGCGACATCTTGCGCCACGATGTGTGCAAGATCAACTGCCGCGTGACCTCGCCCGAGCTGGAGCGCGACCTAAAGGTGTATTTGGCCGAGCGCTCGGACCGCGTGGTCAACGCACCGTTCGATCCGGTGATGTTCGAGATCACGGACGTGGCGTGCAACAAGGGCGAGAGCGTGGCCTGGCTGGCGGGCTACTACGGTATTGCCGAGGACGAGGTCGCGGTCTATGGCGATGGCGGCAACGATATCGCCATGCTCAAGCGTTTCCGTCACAGCTACGCGACCAAAAACGCTAGCGATGCAGCTAAAGCCGCCGCGAGCGCAACTATCGGCAGCTGCATGATCCACGCCGTCCCCAAACACATGCTCGCCACCATGCACAAGCAAAACTCCCGCACCATCATCGAATAATGTGACAAAGGGACAGCTCTTTTGTCACAGGGGTCTGTGTGCTTGGAATACGAACATATATTCGTATATATAACTAGGCTCTGGTAGAATCGGTATCGTTGACGGCAGTTCCATGTGCCGGGCAGCGCCCTCCATCTGATGGGAGGTGATGCCCATGACCGATCTGATTGATTTCGTGAGACTTCTGACCGCTTTGGTCTCGTTCTTCACGGCGCTTGTCGGCCTTTCCGAGGCACTCAAGCAGCGTTCGAAGCGCAACAGAAGGGGTCGCCGCCGCTAAGGCATTGACCCCCTAATGCAAACAACGGCGCTGCCCAGCTAGCTACAACTTGGGCTGCCGTCGACACTATTCTACCCACGAATGACTTTTTGGACAATCGGTACTGCCGCTTCAAAAGCCAGGCACAACTGGCACAACCTAGGCGGTCGCTGAATGTGACATGGGAACTGTCCCTTCGCCACATCCCAAATATTGCCTTTACGTGTTGATACACACGGTGTGCAATAATACTCGCACTGTGCAATAGCGCACAGGCTGAGTAACAAGGAGGACGCTTGTCCCAGCTCGAGAAATGCGATCGCCGGTCCCTTCGCTCGCAGCGTGCCCTTCGCCAGGCACTTGCCAGCGAGCTTGCCGAAAGCGGCGACCTTTCGCGCATTAATGTCGCGTCGCTCACCGAGCGCGCTGGCCTTACGCGCCGTACGTTCTATTCGCACTACCGCGATATCCCCGACTTTATCAATCAAATCGAGGATGGCTTGCTGACCGAAATCCGTGAGCGTATTGAGCTCATCACCGCAGCTCAGCTGCCCGATCTCTATCACAACATCGATGAGCTCGAGCCGGCGCCCGGTTCGGTTGAGCTGCTGCGTTATCTTGCGGCCAACCGCGACTTAATCGGTGCGCTGCTGGGTCCGGGCGGCGACCAGGCCTTCATTAAAAGGATCATCGACACCGCGCGTGAGGCTGTGGTGCCGCGTGCGCAGACGGGCATTTTGGGCCTGGCGCTGGGCACGTTCTTTGACTACTACGTCACCTACGTCGTGAGTGCCGAGGTCGGCATGATTCAGCGCTGGTTTGAGCGTGGGCTCACCGAATCGCCCGAGGCCATGGCGCGCATTATGACGGTGCTCGCTTTTGTGCGCCCTGGTGACCTGTATGGCCAACCCATCGATATCAACGTACCGGAATACGGCATGAAGCTATTGAACCTGCAGCTCGAGGACGCGGCCGACACCGCCGCAGCCGTCGAGTCCAACAACTAAGAGGAGAGACAATGAGCAAACTCGTCGAGGGCATTAAGGACCGTATGGTCACTGCCGCGCGTGAGGCTGCGCCCGCCGTGGTGGATGCCGCGCAGAAGGCCGCGACCGCGGCTGCCGAGAAAGTTGCCGAGGCAGTTGCCGATGCCAAGAACGCGGCAGGGGAGACGTCCGTCGCTAGCGAGCCCGCCACCGCCGCTGAGCCCGTAGCCGCCGGCCAGGCCCCCGAAGGCGCGATCTTCAACCCCGAGAACGCTCGCGGCAGCCTGCATCTGGGCATCGACGTGGGCTCCACCACCGTTAAGCTCGCCGTGCTCAACGACGACAACCAGATCGTCTACGCCAAGTACCAGCGCCACCACACCGACGTCCGCGCCTGCGCCCGCGACCTGTTCGAGGGCGCTGCGACCGTGCTGCCGACGGCCCAGATGACCTGCGCCATTACCGGCTCGGGCGGCCTGCTGCTGTCCCAGTGGCTCGACCTGGAGTTTGTCCAGGAAGTCATCGCCAGCAAACGTGCCGTCGAGACCCTCATCCCGGCCACCGACGTCGCCATCGAGCTGGGCGGCGAGGACGCCAAGATCATCTACTTCGACAACGGCATCGAGCAGCGCATGAACGGCACCTGCGCCGGCGGCACGGGCGCGTTCATCGACCAGATGGCAACCCTGCTGCACACCGACGCGAGCGGCCTCAACGAGCTCGCGGCCAACGCCACCACCATCTATCCCATCGCCAGCCGCTGCGGCGTTTTTGCCAAGACCGACGTGCAGCCGCTGCTCAACGAGGGCGCCCGCCCCGAGGACGTGGCTGCCTCCATCTTCCAGGCTGTCGTGACCCAGACCATCTCGGGTCTGGCGTGCGGCCGTCCCATCCGCGGCAACGTCGCCTTCCTGGGCGGCCCGCTGCAGTACCTCTCCGAGCTGCGCCACCGCTTCTACCTCACGCTCAACCTGGACGAGGAGCACCGTATCGTGCCCCAAAACGCTCACCTGTTTGTGGCGAGCGGCGCCGCCATGGCGCACGAGTCCAACAAGCTCAGCACGTTCCCACAGCTCATCGAGGCCATCGACAGCTTGGGCGACACACAGGGTGCCGAGGTCGAGCGCCTGGATCCGCTCTTTGCCACCGACGAGGACTTTGCCGAGTTCAAAACCCGCCACGACCAGGAAGTCGTCCCCAAGGGCAAGCTCGACGGCTACACCGGCCGCGTGTTCATCGGTATCGACGCCGGCTCCACCACCATGAAGGCCGCGCTCGTGGGCGAGGACGGTCAGCTGCTGCACACCTGGTACGGCAACAACAACGGCGACATCCTAGGCACGGCCAAGGTCATCATGGCCGATTTCTACAACCACATTCCCGCCGGCTGCACCATCGGCCACGTGACCACCACGGGCTACGGTGAGGCGCTGCTCATCGAGGCCCTCAAGGCCGATTCCGGCGAGATTGAGACCGTTGCGCACCTGCGCGGCGCCAAGGCGTTCCTGCCCGGCGTCGAGTTCATTCTGGACATTGGCGGCCAGGACATGAAGTGCCTGCGCGTCAAGGACGGCGTTATCGAGCACATCATGCTCAACGAGGCCTGCTCGTCGGGTTGCGGCAGCTTTATCGAGAGCTTCGCCGTGTCTATGAACATGGACGTGCGCGCATTTGCCGACGCTGCCATCCATGCCAAGGCCCCGGTTGATTTGGGCAGCCGCTGCACGGTCTTTATGAACTCGCGCGTCAAGCAGGCGCAAAAGGAAGGCGCCACGGTGGGCGACATCGCGGCCGGCCTGTCCTATTCTGTCATCAAGAATGCCCTGTTCAAGGTCATTAAGCTGCGCGACCCCAAGGAGATCGGCAGCCAGGTGATTGTCCAGGGCGGCACCTTTATGTCCGATGCCACGCTGCGCGCGTTTGAGCAGCTCACCGGCGTTCATGCCGTGCGTCCCGACATTGCCGGCTGCATGGGCGCCTACGGTGCGGCCCTGCTCGCCCGCGATCGCGCCGGTGCCGACGGCACTTCGACCATTCTTTCGGCCGAGGACATCGCGCACCTCACCGTGACGCAAAAGCATGTCCGCTGCGGCCGTTGCTCTAACAACTGCCAGCTTACCGTCAACGACTTTGGCGGCGGCAGGCGCTTCATTACCGGCAACCGCTGCGAGAAGGGCGCCGGCCACAAAAAGCAGAAGGCCGAGGCCCCCAACCTCTTCAAAAAGAAAAACGAGCTGCTCTTTAACCGCGAGATCCTGAGCCCCGACGAGGCCCCGCGCGGCACCGTCGGCATCCCGCGCGCGCTCAACATGTACGAGAACTACCCCTTCTGGCATGCGTTCTTTACGCGCCTGGGCTTTAGCGTGCAGCTGTCCGACCAGTCGAGCAAAAAGACTTACCAGGCGGGCATCGAGTCCATGCCGTCCGAGAGCGTGTGCTATCCGGCCAAGATGAGCCACGGCCATGTGATGAACCTTATCGACCGCGATGTCGACTTTATCTGGATGCCGTGCGTGCGCTGGGAGCGCAAGGAGGATCCGACCGCCGGCAACTGTTACAACTGCCCCATTGTCATGAGCTACCCCACGGCGCTGGCGCTCAATATCGACGAGATTCGCGAGCAGAACATCGAGTTCCTGTACCCGTTTGTGCCCTATCACGACAAGACCGAGCTCAAGCGCCGTCTGTACCAGGTGCTCGCCGTCGACCGTGTGGCCGATGCTGAGGCCGGTCGCGGTCGTGTGCGTGGACCCAAGATCACGCGTTCCGAGGTCGATGCCGCCGTCAACGCCGCCTACGAGGCCGATGCGCGTTTCCACGAGGACATCCAGACCATGGGCGAGGAGGCTCTTAAGTGGGTCGAGGACCACGGCGGCCACGGCATTGTGCTCGCCGGCCGTCCCTACCATAACGACCCCGAGATCAACCACGCCCTGCCCGAGCTTATCTCGAGCTTTGGCTTTGCGGTCTTTACCGAGGATTCGCTCGCGCACCTGGTAAAGCCTGAGCGTCCGATTCGCGTCGTCGACCAGTGGATGTACCACAGCCGCCTGTACGCCGTCGCCCGCTTTGTGACGATGCGCAACGACCTGGACCTGATCCAGCTCAACTCCTTCGGCTGCGGTCTCGATGCCCTGACTACCGACCAGGTGCAGGAAATCCTTGAGGCCAGCGGCAAGATCTACACCGTGCTCAAGATTGACGAGGTGTCCAACTTGGGCGCCGCGCGTATCCGTATTCGCTCGCTCATGGCAGCGCTCAAGGACCAGGAGGCCGAGCGCTTGGCCGAGGCCACGGCCGCGGGCGAGGCCTACGAGCAGGGCGATGCCGCGCCGGTGGCGCCCTCCACGGATGCCCCCGCGTTCGCGAGCCGCAAGTACACGTTCGAGGCGCAGCGCAAGAGTGCTTCGACCGCATGGCCCAAGGTGCCCTTTACCGAGCAGATGCGCGAGGAGGGCTACACCATCCTGTGCCCGCAGATGGCGCCGATCCACTTTGACCTGGTCAAAGAGGTGTTCCGCGGTGCTGGCTATAACTTGGAACTGCTGCCCTCGACTGACCACGATGCCGTCGAGGCCGGCCTGCGCTACGTGAACAACGATATTTGCTATCCGTCGATCCTGGTGACGGGCCAGATCATGGAGGCCATCGAGAGCGGTCGGTACGACCTGTCCAAGACGGCCGTGGTCATCAGCCAGACCGGCGGCGGCTGCCGTGCCACCAACTACATCGCGCTCATCCGCAAGGCCCTGCGCGAGAGCGGCCACCCCGAGATTCCGGTGATCTCGCTTTCGGCCGTGGCGCTCGGCGAGGACAACCCCGGCTTTAAGATTACGCCGGCGCTGCTTAAACAGGCAGTCTACGCGGTGCTCTTTGGCGACGTGATGATGCAGATGCTCTACCGCTGCCGTCCGTACGAGGCCACTCCCGGTGCCGCCAACGCGCTCTACGAGGAGTACATGGCGCGCGCCCGCAAGCTGGCGCCCAAGTTTAACCGCCACAACTACACCAAGCTGTGCCACGAGGCCATCCGCGCGTTCGGCACCATGCCGCTCGTGGGCGAGGGCACCAAGCCGCGCGTGGGCGTGGTTGGCGAGATCTTGGTCAAGTTCCATCCCACGGCCAACAACCACGTTGTCGATGTCATTGAGCGCGAGGGCTGTGAGGCTGTGGTGCCGGGACTGCTTGACTTCTTCCTGTACTCCATGAGCAATGCCGAGCTGCAGAAGGACGAGCTGGGTAGCTCTGCTACCACGCGCGCTGGTATGCAGGCGCTCATCAAGCTCGTGGACTGGATGCGCACGCCGGTGGAGGAGACGCTCGAAAAGTCCCGCCGCTTTGAGGCGCCCGAGCGCATCGGCACCATGGCGGACAAGGCCCGTACGGTGCTTTCGGTGTGCAACAACATGGGCGAGGGGTGGCTGCTCACGGCCGAGATGCTCGATCTGATTGACCACGGTGCGCCCAACATCATCTGCACGCAGCCCTTCGCGTGCCTGCCCAACCACGTGGTGGGCAAGGCCGTGATCAAGGAGCTGCGCCGCCAGCATCCCGAGAGCAACATTGTCGCGGTGGACTACGACCCCGGCGCATCCGAGGTCAACCAGCTCAACCGCATTAAGCTCATGATCAGCGTGGCCAAGGAGAACATGCGCGCCGGTAAGGGCTTTAAGCTTGAGAAGGTGGCGCCGCTCGCGATGGACGAGGTCACCGGCCAGATGCGTGCCCATGACGGCTGCGTGAGCTGCGGCTCGGTCGACGAGAGTGCCGTGGCGTCGGTCGCTGAGCGCCTGGGACGCGGCATTAAGAAGTAGTTGGCCTGCTTTGGGCTAGATATGAGGCAAACGGGTGGTAGCCGTACCGGCTACCACCCGTTTTTGCTGGACACATGTTGCGCAAATGACCTTGCTACGGCCTTCCGTGGGCTCGCCAGAGTTTTGGGCTGACTCGGGCTTTGAGGACAAGTTGCTGCAGGCCCAAGGCGATTTTTCGCTCAACGCGGGCCAGCACAGTGTGACCTATCTGCCAAGTTCCGACACGGCAACGACCGGTCGCTACCAGGTGCTGTTGTACGACAACAATTTTGGTGCGGCCGAAAGCTATCCCAAGTTCGACTGGGGCCAGCTGGGCGCCGCGGTGGTGACCGACTACAACAAAGGCACGCATTCGTTTGGGCGCAT
>CALBBA010000067.1 GCA_937926755.1 uncultured Collinsella sp. | reverse complement strand
TACTTTGTGGGATGTGGGGGATAAAGATTGCCGGTCGATTTGTCCTACTGGGGTATGTCGATGGCGCGAGTGGTTCGATTTTGAGCCTGAGTGGCAACCCGAGGCGAAATTTCGGGTCAGCCAAATTGCTACACTTTTAAGTATATTGCGATGTCCCGCCTTGCGTTTCTGCGGGGGGCGTATGTTTGCATCGATGAGGGCGACGACATACATATAACGAGCTACTGCTTGCCGTCCTCATGGATTGGGGAGGGCCTTCATGAATCGCGTATGTGCGAGAGTTCGAGAAATGCTGGAGCCTTTTGGCGCAAAAACCAATAAAGCCAAGCGCGTCCTAAAGGTTTTGACCGTCCCGCTGGCGGCGTGCGCGCTCATGTTTGGTGCGACGAGCGCATCGGCCGACCAGACGGTTCCCTATAGCAACCATACCGTAAAGACGGTGAATCCCACCGGCACCACGGTCAATCTGTTCGACTACTGGGTTGTCGATGGCGATAACGACAATTCCGCCAACGTAAACAACTACAACGAGAATGACAACACCGGCATCAATAAAGACCATCAGCTCAAGTTTAATGGCGGGGGCGGCCCAGAGAATAACAAGTGGACGGGCAGGAGCGGTACCGCTGGCTACGGCCGCCTTCGGTTTGTTGAGAATCAGCTTGTAAATGGCTATCCGGCAATCAAGAAAGGCACCTACACCTCCCAAGGCAATGGCGTTAACTACACCGATGAGTCGCTGGCCTATCTCTTTAACAACGCCAGTCAGGCTAATGGCGATCAGGACGGTAAGGCCGTCTACAACAACGTGAAGGGCCTCTTCCAGCTTGAGGGCGGATACTACGTCTACGACTCGTATGGCTCTGATGGCAACTATGCCGTGTACAACTCCACGACGAACTCCTTTAACGTCTACGACTCCGCGGGCGTATACAAGGGAAGTACTGATAGCGAAACCAATCTAGGCCAGTTCTTCCCCTTTGACTCGGCTGAGAAAGTTTTCGACGAACAGGGCAATAAGCTCTCTCCCAAAAAGATCGTGGACGGAAACACGAGCCTCAACCATCACTTTGGCATGTCCATGACCACGGAGTTTGTCCAGCCTAAGGGTGGCCAGACCACCGATGGTGACATGGTCTTTGAGTTCTCGGGTGATGACGACGTCTGGGTCTACATCGATGGCGTGCTCGTGGGTGATCTGGGCGGCATTCACGAGAAGGCGACGCTCAAGATCAACTTTGCCACGGGCGCAGTGCATGTCGGCCATGTCGACAACGCAAATGATGAAGAACAGACAATTGAAGATACAACCATCCTAAATATGTTCGAAGCCGCCAAGGCAGATACCTCCAACTTCTCCGGCAGCACCTTCCGTGAGAGCAGTAAGCATACGCTGAGCTTCTTCTACCTAGAGCGTGGCGCGGGCGCATCGAACATGAAGCTCAAGTTCAACCTCACCACGCTGCCGTCGTCCGAGGTCGAGAAGGTCAATCAGAACGGTGAGGCAGTCCAGGGCGCCAAGTTTGCGCTGTATCAGTCGGGTGCCAACTGGAAGACGCAGGGCGACCCCATCGCTCAGGGTACGACGGACGATAAGGGTCAGCTGGTGCTTTTGGAGTCAGACGGCTCCGTTCTTTCGTTCGATAACCAGCATACCGCGGGGCACGACTACTTTGTGCTCAAAGAGACAGACCTGCCCGCGGGATATCGCTCGAGCCTGACCTCATCGACTTCCGCAACGCCAGGTGAGCTGCACCTGCAGTACAAAGAGGCTGCGACGAGCGGCTCGGGCGGCGTGGGGGGTGCACCGCAAACGACCGTCACCACGGCCGGCGGCAAACCATGGACGGGTAGCCGCATGTGGCTCAACGGTGGCTACCTTGCCGCCAAAGAGACCATTTCCCTTTCTCAAAACACAAAAGACAATAATAACAAACCCATTAACTCGGGCACGACCTTTGCCGTCGTGCTCAAGCGCACCGACGAGAGCAAGAAAGACACGGGTGAAAACGCATGGACGCCAGTCACGGGCAATCCACTCGATGGCTACAAGCTGTGCTCCGCACATGGCATTGCCGGTGCCGTCGAAGCTGCT
>CALBBA010000066.1 GCA_937926755.1 uncultured Collinsella sp. | reverse complement strand
GCGCTCGAGTACCTCAAACTGCAGCACACCGACCACGCCCACGATGACGCTCTCCATGCCGGCACCCAGCTCGCGGAAGATCTGGATGGCACCCTCCTGGGCAAGCTCCTCCATGCCCTTCACAAACTGCTTGCGCTTGAGCGTGTCGACCTGCGTAATGCGGGCGAACATCTCGGGGGCAAACGTCGGGATCTGCGGATACTGCACGTGGCGCTTGCCGGAGCACACGGTGTCGCCGATGCTAAAGATACCCGGGTCGAACAGGCCCACGATATCGCCCGCGTACGCCTCGTCCACGATGGCGCGGTCATCGGCCATCATCGACGTGCCCGTGGCAAGCTTGAGCTTGCGGTTGCCCTGCACGTGGAAGGCGTCCATGCCACGCTCGAACTTGCCCGAGCAAATGCGCACAAAGGCGATGCGGTCGCGGTGGTTCTTGTCCATATTGGCCTGGATCTTAAAGACGAAGCCGCTAAAGTCGTCGCGACAGGGGTCGACCGGCTCGCTGGTGAGCGTGTCGGTGTAGGCGCGCGGCGTCGGGGCCAGGCGCAAGAACTCCTTGAGGAAGGGCTCCACGCCAAAGTTGGTGAGCGCCGAGCCAAAGAACGCCGGGCTCAGCTTGCCGCAGGCAACGGCATCCAGATCGAGCTCGTCACCGGCGCCATCGAGCAGCTCGATGTCGTCCATCAGGTTCTTGTGGTTCTCCTCGCCGATGAGCTCGTCCATGGCAGGATCGCCCAGCTCGGCCTCAACCTCGGCGACCTTCTTGGTGGCGTTGGCGTGGCCGTCGCCCTCAAAGGCAATGACGCGACGGGTCTGACGGTCGAACACGCCGCGGAAGTTGCGACCGCTGCCGATCGGCCAATTCATGGGATACGTGTTGATGCCCAGGACATTCTCGATCTCTTCCATGAGCTCAAACGGATCGCGGGCCTCGTGATCGAGCTTGTTCACAAAGGTGAAGATGGGGATATGGCGCAGCGTACAGACCTTAAAGAGCTTCTTGGTCTGGGCCTCGACGCCCTTTGCGGCGTCGATGACCATGACCGCGGCGTCGGCAGCCATGAGGGTACGGTAGGTGTCCTCCGAGAAGTCCTGGTGGCCGGGGGTATCGAGGATGTTGACGCAGGCGCCGTTGTAGGTGAACTGCAGCACCGAGGAAGTAACGGAAATGCCGCGCTCCTTCTCGATGTCCATCCAGTCCGAGACGGCGTGCTTGGCCGAGCTCTTGCCCTTGACCGAACCGGCGGTCTGGATGCTGCCGGTATAGAGCAGCAGCTTCTCGGTAAGCGTGGTCTTACCGGCGTCCGGGTGGCTGATGATCGCGAATGTGCGGCGCGACGAGATTTCATCCGACAGGCTTGCCATGCGGATCCTTTCTTGCGTTCTATATGCATTACGTCGATGTAACCCGTCTATTGTAGCCGCGAAATGCTGCAACAGAGCACCTATCAGGACAAATTCATCAGTTGGCACTTGGATACCGGTCGGCGGCGGCACTCCGCAGCAGTTCGTCTCGACCTGTAACATCTAGACGGGTTTTGAACCTCAACCTGTTACAGATCGAGACAAACGAACGGATCCGCCGGCAAAATCTCGAACTGTAACATCTAGCCGCCCAAAACCGCTCCAGATGTTACAAATCGAGACAAAAGGACCGGCGGACAAACAGCATCTTAATCTGTAACAACTAGCTGGGATATTCGGGGCTTGTTGTTACAGATTTAGACAAACGGTGGCCAATCATTCCGATTTTCCTCTTGCGTAACTGTGCATAGTGTATATATACTGTGCTTACCGGTTATATACACGTGTAGCCCAACAGCTAAGGAGCCGCTGTGGACATCATCCTATCCAATTCGAGCGACAAGCCTATCTACGAGCAGATATCCTCGCAGGTCAAGGCTCAAATCCTTTCGGGCGTGCTCGCCGCGGGGGCCAAACTCCCCAGCATCCGCGCACTCGCAAGCGACCTCGGCGTGAGCGTCATCACCACCAAGCGCGCCTACGCCGACCTAGAGCAGCTCGGCTTTATCTGCACCGTGCAAGGCAAAGGCTGCTTTGTCGCCAAGGGCAACCAAGAGCTCTTGCGCGAAAACCAGCTCTGCCATGTCGAAGAGCTGCTTGCACAGGCAGCGACACAGGCAGAAGCCCTGGGCGTCACGCGCGATAAGTTGCACGAGATGCTCGACCTGGTAGCCCCCGAAACCATGCAGTAGCCATCTGCAAGAAAGGCTATACCATGCAAAACTTGCTAGAACTCAAAGGTGTCTCACGCCGCGTAAGTGATCGCTTTTCGCTGCGCGATGTCACACTCACCGTAGAACCCGGTCAGATTGTCGGCTTTGTGGGCGCAAACGGCGCCGGTAAAACAACGACCATCCGCGCCGCACTCGGACTCATAAAGCTCGATGCCGGCGAGGTGTACCTGTTTGGGCAGCGCTGCAATGCCAATGCGTCCGATGAACAACAACGCCGCATGCGCTCCCGCATCGGTCTCGTACTGGACACGTGCCCCTTCCCTTCCACGCTCAAAGTGGCCGAGGTCGAGGCACTCGTAAGCCCGGCATACCCCACGTGGAGTCATGAAACGTTTGCTGGCCACATCAACCGGTTTGGCCTGGACCCCAAGGCAAAGGTCAAAGACCTCTCCCGCGGCATGGGTATGAAGCTGCAGCTCGCGTGTACGCTCAGCCACAAGGCCGAGCTGCTCATCCTGGATGAAGCCACGGCAGGTCTCGATCCCATGGCACGTGAGGAGCTGCTCGACGAGCTGCTCGCCTTTGTTGCCGACGGACAGCACGGCGTATTGTTCTCGAGCCACATTACATCCGATCTTGAACGCGCCGCCGACCGTGTCGCCTGCATCGATAGTGGCTCGATCGTGTTCGATTTGCCGCGCGAGGACATTACCGACCGTACCGGCATCGCCCACTGCACCCAGGCGCAAGCTGCCGAGCTGATGGCTTGTGTCGAAGGCGCTCGCGCCACCCGTCATACCTACAGCGTTGACGTACTCGTACCCAACCGACGAGAAGCGCTCGAGGCCTTTCCCGAGATTCCCTGCGACCGGATCTCCATCGATGACTATCTGCGCCTTACGCTGAAAGGAACCTCCAAATGAAACGCGCCTTTATGTCCGAGACCGCCATCATGCGCTCGTTTCTCCCGAGCATCGCCGGCGTCGGCCTGTTCATATTCGTCGTGCTGACCCTTGCCAACGCATCGGATGGTGACTCTGGCATGAGCGCCGGCACCTGTGCGGTCAGCGCCATGTCGCCCATCATGATCATGAGCTCGCTGGCTGGCTACGATAACCAAAACGGCTGGGAGCGCTATCGGGCAACGCTGCCGTTCTCGCGCAAAGACATCATCTGCGCGCGATACCTGTGCATTATTGTCTTCTCGGTCGTCATGGCATGCGCGGCTACGCTTCTGAACATCCTCGCCCTTCCGTTCTTCGATCACATGGGCATCCCTTCGACAGGCCAGACGGTCTTTGAAATCGCGACCGCCTCGGCGGCGTCGATGCTCATCTCCCTCATGATGGTGTTTTTGGCACAGCCGATATTCTTTCGATTTGGACACATGGAGGCGCTGCGCCTATCCGTCGGCCTGTTTGCCCTGCTTGGCTGCGGCACCATGGCAATACTGAGCTCCTCCAACCCCATCAGCAACTGGCTCATGTCATTTGCCGGGGCAAATCCCGATCCCGCCGTCATCAGTTTCCTGTGCGCAGGAATTGCCGCCCTGGCGTTCGTGCTATTTGCAATCAGCTGCACCGTCAGCACCAAGATCTATCGAGCACGCGATTTGTAGCCGCAAGCGGTATCATCGGACGAGCGCCGTAGACCCGGCGTAGTCGTTCTTGAGGAGGCGCCACACCCGTGTCGTGGGTTGTTGCAGCGTTTGCATCGGCATTCTTTGCCGGCATCACATCAATTTTGGCCAAATGTGGCATCAAACACACCGATTCCGATGTTGCGACCGCCATCCGCACCTGCGTGGTGCTCGTCTTTGCTTGGATAATGGCGGGCATTTCCGGATCCATCGGAACCATTGGCAGCATCGCCGCCAAGTCTTGGCTGTTCCTCGTTCTCTCGGGACTTGCAACCGGCGCTTCGTGGATCTGCTACTTTAAGGCGCTCAGCATTGGAGACGTCAATAAGATCGTGCCGGTCGACAAGATGAGCACCGTACTCGCCGCGCTGATCGCTATTGTTCTCTTTGGCGAGACGAGCAATCTGGCCGTAAAGCTTATTGGGACGGCCGTAATCACCCTCGGCACGTTCCTGATGATTGAGAAGAGGCAGTCAGCTGGCGTGGACCAGAAGCAAGACCGGACCTGGCTCGTCTACGCCATCGGCGCCGCCGTTTTCGCGGCGCTCACGTCCATCCTTGCCAAGGTTGGCATCGAAGGCGTCGAGTCTAACCTGGCAACGGCGATCCGTACCTGCGTGGTACTCGCCATGGCGTGGGGGATTGTGACGGCCAAGGGAAAGCTGGAGCAGGTCGCACGCGTTGACCGATATGAACTCACATTTCTCGCAGCATCGGGCATTGCGACCGGTGCATCGTGGCTGCTCTACTACTACGCGATTGCCGCCGGGCAGGTAAGCGTCGTGGTGCAGGTCGACAAGCTCTCGATCCTTGTTTCGGTACTGTTCGCGCGCCTGGCCTTCAACGAAAAGCTGTCACATCGAAACGCCGTCGGCCTCGCCCTCATCGTGCTGGGCACCGCCGCACTCGCAATTTGGAAGTAAGACGCAGGGAACGAGAGCCTCGGCGCACCCGTGGTCACAATCGACTGTCCGCCAATACATGACAAATGACATATCCCCTGCCCGCGCTCAACGTCTTACAATAGAGATGTCACGGGCCTTGGCCCAATTTCGATCATCCAAGGGGATGTCTTTTTGGTCATTGTTCTTTAGGGAACGGTCAATCGCATAGAACCATGGAAACGGCCGTCCAACGGCCGTGGTTTGTTGCGCCGTTCCGCCTCCGTCATCTGCCAATTTGCACCTGATAGGAAAGAACAATGCAATCCCAGGAATCTCAATCCTTCCCGAAAGCCACCAGCTTCGACGCGACACTCGTACGCTCTAAAATTATGGGGCCGAATCCCCTCAAGCTCTGCGAAGAGCTGCTTCGCGGCGCACGTATCCCCCGCGGCGCCCGCGTCTGCGACCTTGGGTCGGGCACCGGCATTACCAGCGCCCTGCTTGCCCGCGAATACGGGTTTGACACCTACGCCGTCGATCTGTGGAGCGACCCCGAGGAGAACCGCGCGTTCTTCGATTCACTCGGTATTCCCCGCAACACCATTCATCCTGTTAAAGCGGATGCCTCTCAGGGGCTGCCATTTGAGCATGACTTTTTTGATGCGGTCGTGAGCATCGACTCGTACAACTACTATGGGCGTGACCCGCATTATCTGGGCGGGCGCTTGCTCCCCTACGTAAAGCAAGGTGGAATGCTCTACCTGAGCATCCCTGGCATGGTCCGCGACTGCCACGACAATCTGCCCGATTGCCTGCTCAAATCTTGGACGCCTGAGCAGCTCGACTACATGCACGACATAGCCTGGTGGCGCGCCATGATCGAGCCGACCGCCGGCGTCGAGACCGTCTCGATGCAGCCCATGCTCTGCACCAACGAGGCATGGGAAGACTGGCTCGCCTGCGATAACGAGTACGCAGCGGGCGACCGCGCCGCCGTTGAAGCGGGCGCGCTTGAATACCTCAACACCATCGCAATCGTGTTGAGGAAGCTCTAAACAACAACCGCGCGAGACCGTAAACACACGGCCTCGCGCGGCTTGTTTCTTACCATGAGCTTTTAGAGAGCAGGCACGCAGCCGTTACATCCTCACGCCGGGCTTGGAATGCTTGTACTGACCGTGGGCAGCCGTGCGTTTACCGCGTGAGATGGCAAACTTGGGACAGCAGTGCAGGCAACGGAGACAGGCGGCGCACTCCGGCTTTGCCCAGACGGGAAGCCCGTCACGCATCTCAATTGCCGCCATGGGGCAGCGCTTGGCGCAGAGGCCGCAATCGATGCAGCGATCGGCATCGACGGCAAACTTGCTCGTCCGTTGCATGCGCGGCAGCCCAAACGCGTGATATGCGCACGATGCAAACAGGGGCACGCGATGGCGCATCATGTTGCCCGTACGCCGCGCCCGTACCGCTTCGACCACGGCATCAATCTGCGCCTCGGCAGCCTTGTTGATGCTCTCGACCTTTTGAGGATCTGACAGGTCGAAAACAGGCGTCCAGGTATCGGGCATCTTGACGCTCATCGCCGCGTCCAGCTCGAGCCCACGCTCGCGCAGCAAATCGCGGGCAAACTTCGCCGATTGGCCGGTCGTCGAACCGTACGTCGAGACATAGAACGTATAAGGTCGCCCGCCGTCCTTTGCGCCAGCGGCAATCGACAGGTCGGCAGTCTTCAAAAACTCGATCATTGGCGTCGGCAAGCCCCAGGCATACACCGGGGCAACAAATCCAAGCTGACAGGGCCCTCCCGCCAAGGCAAGACGAAGGGACTCGGCATCAAAGCGCTCAATCGACATGACCTTATCGCCCGTTGCCGCTGCAACACGGCGCGCCACATGCTCGCTGTTTCCCGTCGCGCTAAAGTACAGAATCATTTCTTATCCCCCGAGCATTGTGCCGCGATAAAGCCGCGCTACTTGCGCAGCGGCTTGGGCAGCGGAATGCCGGCGGCGATGACGGCCGCGAAGATCATTCAATCTATCCCCATGATTGGGAAGCACATGAGCAGCAGGCCCACAACCATAACAGGCTGGCGCATAACGGCGCCCATCGTCGATGCCGTGCAGACGGCGACGCAAAAGACCGGATCTGCGCCGGTGAGGATGGCAAGGCCATAGCCCAGGCTTACGCCCGAGAAGATAACCGGGAAGAAGTGGCCGCCGCGCCAACCAAGGTTGATGAGGGCGGGCGTCAGCATGGCCTTAACAAGACCGGTCGCGATAAGCACGCCAGCGGGAATGGTCAGATAGGTTTCCATGAGCACGTCGGCCTGGGTCTCGCCGGCAAACATGGTGTAGGGCAGGACCGTGCCGCAGATGGCGAGCGCCAGACCGGCTAGCATGGCCTTGACGACAGGACGCTCCCCTATGGCATGGGCAAGCGCTTCGCTCGCGTGCTCAGAGACAAAGTACAGCCAGCCGCAGATTGTTCCGATCAGCGACAGAGGAATGAGCCAGGTAAGCTCCAGATTGCCTACCTCGACGGCCTCGAACCTGGGCATGCCCATGCCGCCGCCCACAAGCTGGCCAAGCAGCAGGTAGGTACCCAGACCGCCGGCAATCGCAATACCGTAGACCACCGTCTTTTGCGCCTTGGGCAGCTTGATGGTGATCTCGCCGGACGCAGAGCCCTCGTCGCCGTCGGCGCTACCGGCAAGCGGTGCCACAAAACCAAAGACGGGCGCGGTAAAGAGCGCCGTCAGCGCGGCCTGGGTGCCCAGCAGCGTGAGCTCCCTAAACTCGGCGCCAAAGCGACGCATGCGGTCGCCGACCCAGCTGCACAGACCCGCGATAACACCGGTCAGGCCGGCCTCCGGTCCAATACTTCCGCCAAACAGCAGCGGCAGCAATGCCGCGAGCGAAAGCTTGCCCAGGTTGTCGTACGGGTAGCGCCCGTCTTGCTTGACCTTGGCCATGACCTGATTGAGGTCATCGGTCTTGGTGCCTGTCATCTTTTCGTACAGACCGATTAACAGGCCGCCCAGCAGGCAGACAAAAAACGGGTACGGCAAAAAGCCAAACGGGCCGCTGGCAAGCTCGGGCGAAGCGACGCCCAGCGCGTGCGGAATCTCGGTCCACAGATAGTCGATACCGTGCTCCATCGCAAAAAAGAACAGCCAGACCGCGGCACCTGCGAAAGCACCGGTCACGGCAACGCTAACTAAAAACAGCGCGCGGTTTGTGGGTTTGGCAAGGTTATCCATCGGGTCCTCCCGCGGTCAAAGTCGACATAGATACGTTTTATTGTAGAGCGAGCGTTGCCCGAACGAGCCAACCATCTGCGCCGCAAACGGCACCATTGGGAGCCATAGTGGGGCAGGCTCAAGACTTATCCGTTGATAATCGAGGCAATCTCGCGCAAATCGTCGGCAAAGTAGATGCCCTGCTGGCGCCGTGGGCTCGATAGGCCTTTATCAATCATGTGCCCGAGCAGCGCCTTGAGGTCGTTGTAGTAACCGTCCAGGTTATACAGGATGCACGGAGCACTCAGGTGCCCCAACGACACTGCGGACATGACCTCGGCAATCTCCTCGAGCGTGCCCGTCCCACCGGGAAAGGCAATGAACGCATCGCCGAGCTCAATCATCTTGGCCTTGCGCTCCGCCATATCGCTCGTCACGATAAGGTCGTCGATACCGTCATGTTGAAACTCGGCCTCGATAAAAAAACTCGGCTCAACACCCGTCACGTGTCCACCCGCCTCGAGTACGCTATCGGCAAGCGCACCCATCAGGCCCGATTTTGACCCGCCGTATACCAGCGCGTGCCCGTTGGTGCCAATCCAGTTGCCCAGTTCCTGCACCGCGGGCAGAAACGCCGGGTCATTGCCAGTGTTGGCACCCAGGTACACGGTGATGTTCATATTTGCCCCCTGTTGTGGCGCACGACGCTCGTCTTAGCGCTGGCGTCGACGATACTCGCGCACGCGACGCGAAAGATCGGCAAGCTCGTCGCGATCGAGCTCTTCCAAATGCTCCAGATCATCCATAAAGCGCGCCATGGTGTCCTTTTGGCGCAGCTTGATGAGCGTATTGCAGTAGTTCACCGCCACGCCCGTAAGCATGGCGATATAGAAGATACTGATGACGCTTAGGATGACGGTAATGCCGCGGGCAACCGGCGTTTCTGCCGGGATATCGCCAAAGCCGATCGTCGAGACCGTCTCAAAGCTAAACCAAAGACCATCACCAAAGGTGAGGGTCGTAGGCTCGGACAGCCAGACAGCCGTCGAGCACAGCAGGTAAAAGATAAGAAACAGGCCCGTGATGCGTGCAAAGCCAGCCTGTCGCAGCACATCGGCAAGCGTCCTCAACCTGTTCATCGCGACCCTTTCCACGGACAACCAATCACGTTCGCTCGGTATTGTCCCACAACCGGCAGTTAGGGACGTTCCTTTTGTGCCGGCAGAAAGGGACTGTCCCCAACTGCCGAGCGGGATCGTTTAGCGATGCAGCTGCCGACTGGGCAGGCTGAGCTGGTATCCTTATGCGGTAATGTCTCGATTCGTTAGGATTGCATGTGAGAGCTTCCGCTGTCCTTCGTTCAGTTATATATCGCGCCCTGGCCATTGTGCTTACCGCGCTTGCCGCGCTGAGTTCTATCGCGCCTGTCCAGGCTTTTGCCGATGACTCTAGTCAGCAGGTCAAAACGGTCCGCGTTGGTTGGCTCGTCAACAACGAGGGCTTCCAGGACGGCATCCCCGGCGAGCGTCTCTCGGGATGGGGTTACGAATACCTCCAGACCCTCTCGTACTACACACCCGGCTGGCAGTACGAATACGTCTCCGGCACCTTCACCGAGCTTATGGAGAAGCTCGAGACGGGCGAGATCGACCTCATGCCCAACATCTCCTACTCCGAGGAACGCGCCCAAAAGCTGCTCTTTTCCTCGAACTCCGAGGGCACCGAGCGCTACTACATCTATGCCAGGCCCGAGCGCGACGATCTGGCCAAGGGTGACCCCCGAGCGCTCCAAGGCCTTACCATCGGCTGCAACCCCGGCGTTATGCAAACCTTCGTTGGCCAGCAATGGCTCGCCAACGAAGGAATCGCCTGCACATACAAGGAGTATGACGGAAACTCCGTTCTCTTTGATGCGCTGGCAAACGGCGAGGTCGATGCCGTCATCATGAACGACACGACCTCGTCGCCCAGTGCCTCCCCCATGTTCTACATTGGGTCGAGCGACTACTATTTTGCCGTCCCCAAAAGCCGCCCCGACCTGATGGACGACATCAATGCCGCCATGACAGCAATCGCCCGCGTCAACCCACGCTATAACAACGAAGTCAAATCTCACTACTCGGCCCAAAACAGCGGTTCATCATCGCTCAACGGCCCCGAATGTTCCTGGCTCAAAGCAAACAACAACACCATCACGCTCGGCTACATTACGGGCAAACTCCCCTACTGCAACGAAGACGAAGACGGCAAAATGGAAGGCTCGCTCGCTTCGCTTGCGACGACGCTACACGATAAATTTGGCATTACGGTCAAAACCGTCGCCTTTGATAGCTACAAGATGATGTCAAAGGCCCTGTCAGAGGGAAGCATAGACGTTGCGCTGCCGGCATACCGAGATTACTGGTTTGCCGAGCAATCAGGCGTTGTGCAGTCGGTATCGTTGGGGACCATGTCCCTCACCGCCATCCACACCGGCAGTAACCTGAAAAAAGACCTTCAGAACATCGCCTGTACCAAATCATCGTTTGTCAACCGAAATGCACTTGAAAGTCTATTCCCCACAGCGACCGTAACCGAATACCAATCCGACGATGAAGCGTTCGACGCCCTCAGGAAGGGAACGGCGCGCTGCATCGTCGCTCCCAGTTCACGCGTAAAAACCATCGGTGACCGTTATGATCTCGAGGACTGCGAGACGGTCGAGCTCCCTGACACCTGTGACCTCGCGTGCTTGATGTCGCGCGGCAAGCCCGAACTGCTGGGAATCATCAACAAGGGCATCATCAATGCCGGAGAATCGCTCTCCGCAAGTAATTACTCCTCCACGTCGTACACGGCCCAGGAATCCAACACGCTTCAATTCCTTTATCGCAACCGCACCGCCATTGCAGCTACCCTCATCGGTATGTTGTCGGTCGGCATCGTCCTGCTCATCTGGGCGCTCGTGCGCGCTCGAACCGAGCGCAAAAAAGCCGATGCTGCCAACGCCGCTAAGACGGCATTCCTCACGCGCATGAGCCACGACATCCGTACGCCGCTCAACGGTATCCTGGGCCTTATCGAAATTGAAGAATTGAAGGAAGGCGATATGCAAGTCGCCCGCGAGAGCCGTGCCAAGGCGCGCGTTGCCGCCAATCACCTGCTCTCGCTGATCAACGACATCCTCGAGATGGGAAAAATCGAAGACCGCAAGCTAACACTGGAACATGCGCCTTTTAACCTCAAAGAGCTTTGTGACGATACGCTGGTGCTGTGCAAGCTCCGCGCGTCCAGTAACGGCATCACAATGCAGGACAATAGTCTGCCGTACGCCACGGGGCCATACGTAATCGGCAGTCCCACCCATATCCGACAGGTCATGATCAACCTGTTAGACAACAGCATTAAGTACAACAAGCACGGCGGCTCCGTCACCTTTAGTTCACAGACCAAGCCACTCGATAACGGGCGCGCGCTCTTTTGCTTTAGCGTTTCGGATACCGGCATTGGCATGGCTCCCGAGTTTTTAAAGCATATCTATGAGCCGTTTGCCCAAGAAGGTGACGATGCGCGCAGCAAGTTCCAAGGAACCGGCATGGGCATGCCAATCGTCAAGTCGCTTATTGAACTGATGGGCGGCACCATCGAAGTCACCAGCGAACTCCATGTGGGCACCACGTTCTACGTGGAAATTCCGCTCGATATCGACAAGAACCCCCGGGCGCGGGCGAATACGGTCGAGAGGGCGCTCGACTGCTCGCTCGCCGACATGAACGTGCTGCTCGCCGAAGACAACGAATTGAATGCCGAGATTGCCCAGACGCTGCTAGAATCCGAGGGCGTCGTGGTCACCCGCGCCGTCAACGGCAACGAAGTCGTCGATCTGTACCTGTCTCATCCCGCCGGCAGCTTCGATGCGATCCTGATGGACATTATGATGCCGGACATGGACGGCTATGAGGCAACCCGCACGATTCGTCTGAGCGAGAAGGTCGATGCAGCCGATATCCCCATCATCGCGCTCACCGCCAACGCCTTTGCCGAGGACGCCAAGGCGGCACATGACGCCGGCATGAACGCCCATCTGTCCAAACCGCTCGACTTTAACAAGCTCAAAAACATACTCGCCCGCATCAAGAAAAACGGATCCATTTCGCTATAATAGTTTGTGCTCAACCACTACGCACGACCAGAAAGGAAGCCAACGATGTTTAGGCCCTTACGTCGAAAGAAACGCGCTATCACCGACGAGGAAGCGCGCGAACTGCTCGCCACCTGCAAGCGCGGCGTCTTTGCCGTCAACGGCGACGATGGCTACCCGTACGCCATTCCCGTCAACTACTTCTTTGACGCCGAGCACGACAAGATCTATTTCCATGGCGCCAAAGCCGGCCACAAGGTCGACGCACTTAAGCGCGATGACAAGGTCTGCTTTACCGTTTACGGCAACGAGTGGCACAAGGACGGTGACTGGGCTCCCTACGTTATGAGTACCGTTGTCTTTGGTCGTTGTCGCCTGGTAGATGAAGCGCCCGCGTTTATCGAGGACAAAGTCCGTCAGCTCGCGCTTAAGTACTACCCTTCTGCCGAAGAAGTCGAGGAGGAGATCGCCAAAGACATAAAGGGCGTCCAGCTCTACGAGATTACGATTGAGCATCTCTGCGGTAAGCAGATTCAGGAAAAGTAAGCCTCAAAAGCAAAACTCACAAATAGCAATATGGCCTGGTTCCAACCCACCTTGGAACCAGGCCATATGCTTATAGAGCGTCAGCAGCTATGTGCGCAAGCGCCTCAACGAGCTCCTGCGAGCTCACAGGCTTGCTCAGGTGCGCGTCCATGCCCGCCTCACGCGAAAGCCTGCGGTCGTCGGCAAAGGCGTTGGCGCTCACGGCGATAATCGGCGTGGTCGCGGCATCTTCGCGATCGAGTGCTCGAATCTGACGTGTGGCCTCAAGGCCATCGATGCCCGGCATCATGATGTCCATCAACACCACGTCGTACTCGTGCGGCGCGCTCGCAGCAAACATCTCGACGGCAGACTCACCATCCTTAGCATGCGTCACGACGGCACCGGCACGGCTGAGCGTAAACTGCGCGATCTCGGCATTCAGATCGTTATCCTCTACGAGCAAAACGCGCAAGCCTTGGAGTGCATCGCCGTCTCCCGCGTCCACGCGCACAACCTGAGGAATCTCGGAGCGCTTGCATTTCTCGAACGGCAGGCGGATGGTAAACGTCGTCCCCTGCCCCAAGACGCTCGTAAAGCTCATGGTTCCGCCCATAAGCTCGACCAACTGTTTGGCAATAGGCGCCCCCAGGCCAGTTCCCGATGAAGCGTCTTCCACCTGTTGCTCCTCGCGGCAAAACGGCTCGTAGAGGTGCCGTTGGAACTCCTCGCTCATGCCAATACCGTTGTCGGCGATCGTGTATTCATAGACGGGGATGCCATCCGCTGGCTCCACCTCGCGGCACACCAGGCGAACATAGCCGCCCTGGCGGTTGTACTTGACGGCATTGCCGGCAATATTGAGCAACAAGCGCTTGAGGTGCGTCACGCTCACCCGCGCATAGGGATGATCAAGCGTCTGCTGGTCGCAGATAATTGTCACCAGACGCTCCTCGGCCTGGCGCTCCAAAATATCGCGCACTTCACAGTTGAGGGCCACCAAATTTATGGGTACAAGGTTCAGATCGATTTGCCCGCTCTCCAGGCGACTCATATCCAGGGCCTCGTTGGCAAGGTCGAGCAGCAGTCCCGATGCCGTCCAGATCTTTGAGCGGCACTCGGTCTGCTTTTGCAGATCGTCCGCATTGGCATCGCCGACCTCGACCATGCCGCGAATGCCGTTGATGGGCGTGCGCAGATCGTGGCTCATGCGACGCAAAAACTCCGTCTTTGCCGAGTTGGCAGACGAAGCCTCACGCGCTGCCTTTGCCAGCCTGTCGCCATAGTCGCGCTCCTGCTGCAGCAAGTCCGTCAAACGTCGACGATCAGCGCGGCGACGCACCATCACAACAACGGCTATAACACCGCTGTAGAGCACCAGCACGCCAGCAGCAACAGCCGCGACGACCTCAAAGTAGCGCTGTGCCGAGGCATAGGTGTACACGTAGAACCCGCGCGCTTTTCCAAATGTGCCCAAATACCACTCGCCGTCGGCGTTAACCAATCTGACCTTACCAGCCGGGCATCGATCCTTTATACCGTCGACAATAAAGACATCCGTTGCAGGCAGATCGAATACGCCCAATACAGTGGGTTCAACGGCATTGGTCGCAACGACCTTGCCGTCGCTTTCGATCACGATATTGCCGCTATCGATGGTTTCATAGCCTTCGAGCAAACTCTGCAGTTTGAGTGTATTGCTTGCAACCGCCTTCGCGCTCTGATGCCTGACCGCGATAACGATGCCCTCGCCATCCTGCCGAGCCACGCAACCAATGTCTGCAACCGAATCATCCGAAAGCGTAATGCGGGCGGTATAGGACTTAAGTGGATGGGTTGCCACCTCCAGCACGGGCGCTTCCTTGAGATACGTAGCGAAAGACTCGTAGCCCACATCGCCCGTCGAGGACTCGGACACCAAATTGCCCGATGCGTCCGTCACAATCAGCGCGCTCACGTTGAACTGGTCGGCATATTGCTCCAGCATGGCGTTATCCACCGAACCGTCGCGCTCCATATCGCGCGCTGCCGCTCCGGCAATCTCCATAACGCGTATCAGGTTTTTGGTCGTATAGGCGCTATTGAATGCATCGTAGGAAAGGCTCTGCGTCGCCACGTAATCGACAACGTCGGCAAAGCGCTGCTCGGCTTGGGCCGTCATGTAACCGTAGCTCATCATGCCGGCAGCAACCGAGAGCACTATCCCCAGCAGAGCGACAAGGAGCCATGCCCCTGCCGAACGATTGCCCCGCTCCTCTACGGCGTGGTCAGGCGCATCGATCATGACAGGCCCTCCATATTCAAAAATGGCGAAGGGTCATCAAAGTACTTTGACACTAGGCGTTCCATGGTGCCATCGGCAAGCATTTCTTGGTAGGCATGAGTGAGCTTGACGTCGATGCCGCGCGTATCGTTGATATCGAAAGCGGTGCCCAAACCAACCTCTAGCAGCGGCTCATCCAAAATGCGATATGTC
>CALBBA010000065.1 GCA_937926755.1 uncultured Collinsella sp. | reverse complement strand
CTACTCGCGCTTAGGTTAATGTTGGTGTCTAGCTGGTTCTCTACCCCGACGTCGCCCATGCGGATGGGGGCTTTGACCACTAGTCCGCGGATGAGGGCCATGGCTTGGGCGTGGAGCGCCAACGGGATGGCTTCGGCCGTGCGCACGGGGAGCAGGGCTTCGTCACCGCCTGATACGGCAACGGTTGTGGTGAGCACGCGCATGGGGCAGGTGAGTTCCTGATGTGCGAACTTATCACCGCGCGGGCATCTGTTGCCGGTCACGGAGCGCACCTCTGCCACGGCGCCGTCTGCGTCACGCTCCACCTCCACGGTCAGGAGGCACTCGGATGGGCAGGTGGTGCAGTTGAACTTGAGCGTCTTGGTCGCATTCGTGCTCATGGCCTTACGCCTCCTCAACGGAATCGACGGAAAGGACAATCTCGCTAACACCCAGGTCGAGTGCGCGCTGAATTACCTTTGCCGGCAGCGGGAAGCTTTCCATGACGCTCGGTTTAAACGGGCGGACCTTGCCGGCGAACAGTTCCTCGTCGCCTGCCAGAATACGCACGCGGGCGGCGTCGACCGGTCGGCGCACGCGGAAGTTGAGTTTGGTGAGTGCCACAGCCGTAATGCGTCCCGGCAGTGCGTAGCCAGCGATACCGGCAGGGGAGACCGTGAGCTGGCAGCCCAGGCCCGCGGCGCCCGCATCGGCCCCAGCACCACAGCCCGACGCGTACGCCGCCGCAGCCGCACCGGCGCGCTCGGATTCGGTCGTCACGTTGTCTGCCAGGTCGTGCACGTGCAGCACGTTTCCGCAGGCAAAGATGCCAGGCACGCCCGTTTGCAGGCTCTGGTCCACCACGGCGCCGCGCGTGCGCGGGTCAAGTTCAACGCCCGCGCCCACCGAAAGCTCGTTCTCGGGAATCAGACCCACCGAAAGCAGCAACGTGTCGCACGGAACAACGCGCTCGGTCCCCGGAATGGGTGCCAGGTGCTCGTCGACCTTACTCACCTCGACGGCCTCCACGCGGTCGTGTCCGATTATGCGTGTGACGGTAGTAGACAGGTGAAGCGGAATGCCAAAGTCGTCCAGGCAGTTCTTGACGTTGCGGCGTAGGCCGTTGGCATACGGCATGAGCTCGTACACGCCCTCGACCGAAATCCCCTCGAGCGTGCAGCGGCGCGCCATGATAAGCCCGATGTCGCCCGAGCCCAAAATGACGGCGCGCGAGCCGGGCTTGAGGTTTTCGATATTGATGTATCGCTGCGCCAAGCCGGCTGTAAACACGCCGGCGGGACGGCTACCGGGAATCTTGATCTCGCTGCGGGTGCGCTCACGGCAGCCCATGGCAAGGACGACCGCTCGTCCAGTGAGCTGCAGCATGCCGGCAGGGCTCATGAGCGTGACGGTATGGACCGCGGCGGCTCCTGCGGTCTTGTCCGTATCCAGCGTGCCCACAGCCTCGCCCTCGCTCGAATCAATCCCAATCACCATGCTGTTCAGGAACAGCGCAATGTCGGTTGCGTGTACCTGGTCGATAAAGCGCTGCGCGTACTCGGGGCCGGTGAGCTCCTGCTTAAAGTGCGAAAGGCCAAAACCCGGGTGAATGCACTGGCGGAGTATTCCGCCCAGATGCTGCTCACGTTCCACGATGGCCACGCTCGCGCCGGCCTTATGCGCGGCAAGCGCGGCTGCCATGCCGGCGGGGCCGCCGCCGATAACGGCAACGTTGCGCTCGCCGTCGTTGGCGATAGCCTGGGCGCGCAGCTTGGGCAGCACGGCCGTCATG
>CALBBA010000064.1 GCA_937926755.1 uncultured Collinsella sp. | reverse complement strand
CCCAGCGGCGAGATCACGGCAGCACCCACGACCAGCACGATGAGCGCGATGAGCGCGGGGCCCGTAATGCGGCCGAGCACGCGCGTGATAACGCCCGGACGCAGCGTGAGCGCAAACGCGACGACAAAGAAGCCAACGGCAAACACCAGGCGAGCCGTGCCGAGCGAGACACCCTCGGGCAGCAGCGGCACCAGCATCTCGAAGGCCGTGGAGCTCGTGCGCGGAATGGCCAGGCACGGGCCAATCGCTAAATAGACCGCCGCGACAAAGAACTCACCGAACTTGGGGTGCACGCGGCCGGCAAGCTCCCGCGCCGTTCCGGCAAGCGCCACGGCAATAAAACCCATGACGGGCAGGCCGATGGCGGCAATAAGAAAGCCAAGCATGGCGACCGGCGTGGCAGAACCTGCCTGCAGCGCCAGCAGCGGCGGAATAATGAGGTTGCCGGCGCCAAAGAGCATCGAGAACAGGGCGATGCCGACGGTAACGACATGGTCGGAGCGCAGACCGCGCGGCGCGGATGAGGCCATAGACACACCTTTCGGGTCGAAACAAAAACGGGACGGGCAAAAACACCCGTCCCGCAAGTATAAACGGTCTAACAGCTTTAGCAGGCTAAATCGCGCAAAGCGTCAAGCGCGGTGTCGACTTCCTCGTCCGTGTTGAAATACCCAAACGAGAAACGAACGACGCCCTGACGCTCGGTACCTAACGCGTGGTGCATGAGCGGAGCGCAATGGGCGCCGGGGCGCGTCGCAATCCCCCACCCTTGCATGAGCGCGTCCGAGATCTCGGCAGAGTCGATGTCGCCCACGTTGAGTGAGACGATCGCCGAGCGCGTCGGCTGGTCAAAGGCACCGTAGAGCTTAATCCCCGGGATCTCGCGCACACCGGCAAGGAAGCAATCAGCAAGCGAGCGTTCGCGCTCGGCAATCGGCTCCGCCCCGCCCGGGCCCTCGTTAAAGACGTGGCCGGCGGAAAGGCCCGCGATGCCATGGCCGTTGAGCGTGCCTGCCTCAAGGCGCGTGGGCCACTCAAGCGGCTGCAGCGCATCGAAGCTGCGCACGCCCGTGCCACCCATGGCCCAAGGAGCCACGTCAATGCCTTCCGCCACGGCCAGGCCACCGGTCCCCTGCGGGCCCATGAGCCCCTTGTGGCCGGTAAAGCACACCACGTCGAGCCCCATGGCCTGCATATCGATATGCGCCGTGCCGGCAGACTGTGAGGCATCGACGATCACAAGCGCGCCTGCCGCATGGGCCATGGCAGCCACGCGCGCAATGTCGACCGCGTTGCCGGTCACATTGGAGGCGTGCGTCACCACCACGGCACACGTGCCCGGCGTGACCAACCGCTCGAGCTCGTCGTAGTCGAGCACGCCTCTCGCATCGCAACCCGCATGCTCAACCGTCACACCTTGCTCCGTCGCCAGGCGATTGAGCGGACGTAGCACGGAGTTGTGCTCGAGCACCGTTGTGACCACACGGTCGCCGGGGCGCACCACGCCATTGATGACGGTGTTGAGCGCCGCGGTGGAGTTGGGCGTAAAACACACATGGTCAGCGCGCGGGCAGCCCAGCAAGCGCGCAAGCTTGGCGCGACAGCCGTGGATGGTACGCGCCGCGTCGAGCGCACCCGACGTCGCGCCGCGTCCGGCATTGCCGAGCGAGCACATCGCCTGCGTCACGGCATCGATGACCGTCTGCGGCTTGTGCATGGTTGTCGCCGCGTTATCCAGGTAGATCATCGCACGACCTCCCACATATCAATCACGGTATAGCCCTCGGTGGGAACGCCCGCCGCGGTAAGCTCGCTGCGCAGCAGCTCCTCATCGGCAGGCAACGCCTTCCACGCCAGACCGCAGCCGGCAGCGACCTCCCCGGGCACGGGAATCGTTCGCCCGGGAAGACCGCGCTCGATGCATAGGGTCTCGCACCCCATGGCAGCCGCCGTGGTGGGAAACGTGATGACAAGCGCCGGACGCTTTTCTCTCATGGCAACTCCAACCAATACGCTACGGGCGCACGACGCGCACGGCCTGCTCCATCTTCTCCACGATCACGTACATGTTGGTGACCTCGCCCACCGCAAGCTGGTCTTTAATGCCATAGTGGTCGAGGCAGGTACCGCAGGTGAGAATCTCGACACCCTGCTCGGCCAGGCCCTTCAGGTCGTCGAGCACCGGCGAGCCCTCGACGGTGAGCTTGGCGCCGCCGTTGTAGAACAGCATGGTCGCGGGCAGTTCCTCCTGCTGCGTCACGGCAAAGATAAACGCCTTCATGAGCTTGTGGCCCAGCTCGTCGTCGCCACGGCCCATGCAATCGGTGTAGACGGAAATGACGAGTTTGCCCTTGCCGGCGTTGGCGTCGCAGAAAGCGGCACCGTCCTGCTCGGGGTCCGCAACGGCCACGGCACCGGCGGTCGTGACGGTCACGTGCCACTCGGCGTCCGAGATCTTCTCGACCGAGGCCGTGCAGTCCTTCTCCTGCGCCATCTTGGAGATGTTCTTGACGGCCGTCTCGTTGTCGACCGAGGTCACGACAACACCCTCGCCATCAAGCTGCTTCAGAGCTTTGAGCGTCTTGACGACGGGCAGCGGGCAGGCATCGCCCATGGCATTGACTTCAATTTTGGTAGACATAGCAAATCCTTTCAAAAGGGACCGCCCAGAACAGTAGACGGTCGCATAAACGGTTTTCCTTAATGCACAACGTGAACGGCAGGACCACCCGGCACCGCCTCGCACACGCGGCCGATTGTGGCGGCAACGCGACCTTCGGCATGCAGGCGGCGGGCGAGCTCATCCACATCGGCAGCAGGCGCTGCGATGAGCAGGCCGCCCGAGGTCTGCGGATCGTACAGCGCATCCAGCATTCCCGGCTCCAGGTCATCGTCGGCCGCCACGCGCGGGCCAAAGAAATCCTGGTTGCGGTAGGCGCCGGCAGGGATAATGCCCAGACGCGCCATATCGAGCACCTGGTCAAAGAGCGGCACCGCCCCCGACGCAAGCTCAACCTGCACGCCCGAGCCCTCGGCCATCTCCATAACCAGCTCACGAACTGCGTTGAACGCATGCGCATATTCCTCGATTTCACCAAACATT
>CALBBA010000063.1 GCA_937926755.1 uncultured Collinsella sp. | reverse complement strand
GAAAGCTGCAAAGCGCGACCGTTAACGCCAACGGAAGCCTGACGTGGGGCCAGACGTGCACCGCCGAGGGCGTGACGCCCTCGCTTGCGAACGACTTGATGCACATGCGCTATGACAAGACAACGCAAAGCGCCAAGACCGTCTTGCGCTATGTCGAGGACGGCGGAGACCGCGACGGCCAGCGGGCGATTATCTATGCCGACACGGGTATCAACCGCATGGCCCTTTACCAAGAGGACGACTCATCATATATCGATGACGCCTCCAAGGCTCGTACTAACCTGGGCACACTTCAGCTCAATCACCTCTTTACCACGGCAACGACCGTGCAGTATGCCGATCGTCGCGTGGCACGCCTACAAGTGACCAAGACCGTGACGGCAGACAATGGCCTTACCGCGCCTACCAAGGACGCGAGCAACAACGACCTGACGTTTACATTTAAGTTCACCCTGCCGGAGTCCCAAAAGGGCTACGAGGCACGCGTATTCGATGCGAACGGCAATGCCGTGGGCAACTCCTTCACGCTCAAGAACGGCAGCACCCATTCCATCAAGGCCGGCGAGACCATTCGCGTATACGACCTTAAGAAGGACGACAGCTATAGCGTGAGCGAGCTCACCACCAAGGGCGAGGAGTCCAGCGGCAATGTGCTGGCGACCATCGTCAACACCGTGACCGGCTCTGCCGGCGAGTCGGTGCTTCCGGCTGGCTTTAGCCTCGTGAGCCGCATGGCCGGTGGTCAGGAGCAGGCGGGAACCGGCAACACCATCACGGGCAAGATCGCCGCACTCGTGGACGGGAAGATCCCTGCGAGCAACAAACTCGAGTTCATCAACAAGTACAGCGCCGACTCGGTAACGTTTAATGGCCTGGGTGCCAAGAAGCTGCTCGACGGCCGCCCTTGGGCCGATGGCGATACCTTTACCGCGCAGCTTACGGCCGAGGACGGCGTCCCCATGCCCAATGGCGCCAAGAGCAAGGTGTCGACGGTCGAGCTTACCAAGAATGCCCAGACGCAAACGGTTGGCGACATCACCTATAAGACGGCAACGTTTGGCGACATCACCTATACCCAGCCGGGCACCTACACCTATACCATCTCGGAGGTTATCCCTGGCTCAGACGCCCGTGCGGGCGGCATAAGCTATTCCGCCGCCGTCTATACCGCGACGGTCGTGGTGGAGGACAATCACGCCGGTGCTCTGGTCGTTAAGAGCGTGAAGGTGGTGCAGGAGTGCGACGACGCGGGAGTCGACACCAAGACGGATGTTGCCGATAAGACCGCAACCTTCACCAATCGCTACGATACGCACGAACATAGCATCATCCTCCATGCTCAAAAGACCCTAGTCGACAACGCGGGGACGTTCCCGCTTGCCCAGAATGCCTTTAGTTTTAAGCTCGAGGGTGTGGGCGGCTATGCGGATGACAGTGCTGCGTTCAGCCTCGATACGGTTGATAAGAACATGACGGCTCCCATGCCCCAGGGCGCCGAAGGCAACGCTGCCACCGTGGGCAACAATGCCGATGGCACGGTGACGTGGCCGGCGATCTCCTATACCGCCCAGGCGGATACGGGACGCGCCTACGTTTACAAGTTCGCCGAGAATCGCGGCAGCGTTACGGGCATGACCTACGATGAATCGGTCTATTACGCCGTGGTGCGCAACGACAAGAAGGGTGCCGGCATCCAGACCTCGGTCGAGTACTACAAGGCCGCAGAAAACAACTCGGTAAAGCAGCTGGACGAGAATGTCACGCCCTCCTTTATCAATATATATAGTGTGGATCCCACGAGCGTGACCCTACAGGGCCAAAAGACGGTGAGCGGTCGTGACTGGAATCAGGGCGAGAGCTATGCCTTTAACCTTGCTGCCGCTACGGACGATGCCGGTGCGACCGGTTTGGGCAAGACCACAAAGCAGGCGGTAACGGATGGGGCTGTTGCCATCGGCGTCAACCGGGCTGTCGCCAGTGCGCCCGCGACGGGGCGCGTGGCCGTCTACTACGGATGCGCCGACACCGTCACGGGCCTTGCGTTCGGCTATATCCCCGAAATCATCGACTTCACGAAGAAAAACAACATCCTATGAGAAGCCTTGCGCTGCTTGC
>CALBBA010000062.1 GCA_937926755.1 uncultured Collinsella sp. | reverse complement strand
TAGTCGTTGGGGGCGTTCTTAAACGACTAGTTATTCAAGAACGTCTCCAATGACTAGGTGGGGGAGGCGTGAGACAATGGTGAGCGTTGTGTTGTTCACGCTAAGGAGTTGCCATGTTGTTGTGTCCCGTTTGCCATGAGCCGTTGGTGGACGACGAGCGCGGTGCTGCATGCGCGGGCGGACACCGATTTGACCGTGCGCGCGAGGGCTATCTCTATCTGCTGCGCTCGTCCAAGAGCGGTGACTCCATGGGCGATCCCAAGTCGCAGGCACGCAGCCGTCGCGACTTTCTGAACCGCGGTTACTATGCGCCGTTGCGCGATGCGATGGTTGAGTTGGTGCGCGAGCGGGTGTCTGGGCGTGCCGCGTCTACGAACGGCCCCATGACGCTGCTCGATATTTGCTGCGGCGAGGGCTACTACACCAGCGCCATGGGTGCGGTGCCGGGCGTAGATGCTTACGGTTTCGACCTGGGCAAAGAGATGGTTCGCCTGGCCGCCAAGCGCGGCGATGCGACCTACTTCGTGGCCAACATGAAGGCTATCCCCGTGGCCGATGGCGCCTTCGATATGGTGACCGAGCTCTTTGCCCCCTTTAACGAGCGCGAATTTGCCCGCGTGCTGGCGCCAGAGGGCTCGCTCTATACCGTGGTGCCGGGTGCTCGGCATCTGTTTGGCCTCAAAGAGGTGCTCTACGACACGCCATATCTCAATGACGAGAAGCTGCCGAAGACCACCGAACTCGAGTTGGTCTCAACGCAGCGGGTGTCTGCGAATATTACGCTTCAGACCCAGGCCGACATCGAGGCGGTGTTCCAGATGACGCCGTACTACTACCGCACGCGCCCTGCCGACAAAGAGCGTCTGGCAAACCTGGACACGCTCCAGACCGACATCGACTTCATCATCGCCGAGTACCGTCACAGCTAACAACCTGCCAAAAAGGGACAGGTTTATTTTGGCAGGTGCGATCTGGGGAAACGTAAAGGGCCGACCGCGGATATGCGCGATCGGCCCTTTTAGTTACTTGGCTGCAGAGGCTATGAGAAGTGAGCGCTTACAGGCGGTCCTTGTTCTCGGCCTTGACGGCGTGTGCCTGCTGAACAAAGAACAGGTCGTAGACCACGATGACAAAGGCTCCAATATTGACGGCGCTGCCGCCGAGCGCGGGAAGCGTGAGCACGGCCTGGAGGAGCGTGGCTGCCGCGGCAACGATGCCGAGCTTAAACGCGCCATCTACCTGCGAAGGCTTGTTGGCGCCCTTGATGCCCGCAACGCCTGCGGCAAGGTCGACGAGTCCCTTAACGATCACCACAACAGCTGCGAGCGTGGCGTTCGATCCGTAGGTGGACTCGAGCTTGCCGGTCGCGATGCCGGCGATTCCAATGACGAGGCTGGCGATGCCCAAAACAAAATAGATGAGGGCAAGGATTTTGAGTGTCTTGCGCGCGGCGCTCATAGGTAGTCCTTTCAATGCGGGCGCTGCCAGTCTGGCGCGTCCCATATGCTGCACATATCGTGAAGCACATTGTAGTTCAACGTGACGGCGTGTGTGTTAGAAAGCGCTTCTCGCCTGTGCAGGGCAATCTTTCAAAAAGGAAAGCCAGCTGTAAGTCAAATCGATGGCAGCTCATGTGCGGCGCTGAGATGATGAGGCCGTAACAAGGAGCTGGTCTCAAGGAGGAGCCATGATGTACGGAGCAGGGCAAGTGCGTGAGCCGCGGTCGTTGGGAAGGCGCATGGGTGATTCTGTGATCGCTGCCGTGTGCACGGGATTGATGGCGGTGCTTTGCATTGGGATGCTGTGGACCATGTCGCATGTGGGACAATAGCGGACGGTGGGGTGCCGACACAAACGGCGCTCACGTATTCGTTTTGCTTGCTAAGGAGTACCCATGGGCGTCGTCGATCCCTTTTCTGTTGCTCGGGCCGCGGGGCTTGAGCTGACCGGGAAGTCCGAGGGCCTCACGCTCACCGACGGCACGATGGAGCTGCGTGCCGATTTTGGCCGCATGCTGCCGCGACTCAAGCAGGGCCGTCTGCAGCAAGAGCTGTTGGTGAAGGCTGCGCGCACAAAGGGCATCGAGCGACCATGGGCGATTGACGCTACGGCAGGCTTTGGCGAGGATTCGCTGCTGCTGGCGGCCGCGGGCTTTACCGTCGATCTGTATGAGCAGGATTGCGTGATCGCGGCGCTCCTCAAGGATGCCTTGGATCGCGCGGCAGATGATCCGGCGCTTGCGGCTGCTGTGGCGCGCATGCGCTTACATGCGGGCGAGGACAGCATTGCCGGCCTTCGCCATACGGCCGAGCTGATCGGGCAGGGCGAGCTCACCGCTCCCGACGTGGTGTATCTGGACCCCATGTTTCCCGAGCGCACCAAGAGCGCGGCGGTTAAAAAGAAGTTCCAACTCTTGCATCATCTGGAACAGCCGTGCGCCGATGAGGAGACGCTGGTCGAAGCTGCGCTTGCGGTGCACCCGCGCAAGGTCGTTATCAAGCGACCGGTGAAGGGGCCACTGCTTGCTGGCGTTAAGCCGAGCTATCAACTTGCGGGCAAGGCTGTTCGCTACGATGTTTTGGTGCCGCCGCGCCCGTAGCTTGCGTGCGATGGTTGGCGCTCCGTCAGTGCCGTGCCGATGTGGGGTCTATTTCCAAGGGTGCGACGTCAGGTGCCAGCCGCCGCAGTATTCGCATTTGTAGCAGGCCAGCCCGCGGCGTCCGCGGTTTTCGCAGTCGGCCATAACGGCCTCGGCCTCGGCGCGCGTGTCGTAACGGTTTTTGCGCTCGCACGACTTGTAGCGCCAAGCTTCATCGCGCTCGGCGTCCAGGGCGTCGCGGCGCTCGTCCTCGCGTGCAAACAGGTCGCTCATATCGCCGCCGGTGGCAGTGCTCAAAAACTCGCTTTTTGCTTTTGACCAGGCGGCTCGCTTTTTGCTCCCCATCTGCTTCGCGCTCCTCTCCAAACGTTGGTATCATTGCTCAATCAAAGTGATACCAATAAACGTGAGGTCGCCGCGTGATGATCAGAAAAACCCTCGATACCGACATTCCCGCTGTCATGGCTATCTATGACGCGGCCCGCGCCTTTATGCGCGCGCATGGCAACGCCACGCAGTGGCCCGAGGGCACGCCTTCGGCCGAGCAGCTGGCTGCCGATATCGCCGCTGGTGGCAGTTACGTGTGCGAAGTCGACGGCCGCGTGGTGGCGACGTTTGCCTTTTTACCGGGTCCGGACGAGTGCTATGACGTGATTGAGGACGGTCAATGGCGCAGCGACACTCCGTATGCCGTGCTGCATCGCGTGGCATCCGACGGCACCGTGCACGGTATCGCGGCGGCGATGTTTGCCTTTGCCAAGGAATGCGCCGACCATCTGCGTATTGACACGCACGAGGACAACTTGCCCATGCAGGGCGCCATCGCCAAGGCGGGGTTCGAGCGTGTCGGTATCGTCTATGTGTCCGACGGCACGGCGCGTGTCGCGTTTGATTGGCTGCGCGAGGCGTAGGAGCCAAGGCACGTATCATCACCCAGCTCAAATAAAAAATGGCCCCGAGTGGGGCCATTTTTGGTAAAACGCGTCGTTGTGGGACTCGCATTGTTACCGCCCCAGATGAACCCGGGCAGACAAAAAGGGGAGGTGCCGGCTTTCGCAAGGCGCGAACCTACGAAAATCGCCGCGCGGCAACGCGGGGCGATGAGCTCGGTCGGGGGATAGGGCCCGCTTCGCCCACCGGCCCGTAAATTGTATCATCCAGTGTGGAACGAGGGTGCCCGTTGCCGCGTGCGATGGGCTTGCAATAAGAGGAGAGCCATGTCGAAGCAAGCGGTCGTTGGAATCTTGGCGCATGTCGATGCCGGCAAGACCACGCTGGCCGAGGCCATGCTGTTTAACGCGGGCCGCATTCGCAAGCGCGGCCGCGTTGACGATGGCGACTCGCATCTGGATACGAACGAGATTGAGCGTGAGCGCGGTATCACGATCTTCTCGTCGCAGGCCGTGCTCGACCACGGCGATACCCACGTCATGCTCGTGGATGCTCCCGGCCATGTCGATTTTTCTGCCGAGGCGGAGCGCACGCTGCGCGCACTCGACTACGCGATTTTGGTTGTGGGTGCCAACGACGGCGTGCAAGGGCACACCGAAACCCTGTGGCGCCTGCTTGCACGCTATGACATCCCGACGTTCATCTTCATCAACAAGATCGATTTGGAGAATCCCGGCCGCGATGTTTTGCTGGCACAACTCGGGCAGCGTCTTTCCGAGGGCTGCCTGGATGCCAACGAACTGCTGACGGGCGGCGCCGTTCAGGAGGACGCTGCTGCGTTGGACGAGGCGGCGCTCGAGGAGTTTCTCGACGCAGGGGAGCTTTCGACTGCCACGCTTTCGCGCATGGTTGCCGAGCGCAAGCTCTTTCCTTGCTTTGCCGGATCGGCGCTCAAGGACCAAGGCGTGGACGAACTGCTGGATGGCATATGCGCGCTGATGCGCGAACAGGCATGGCACCCGGAGTTTGCCGCGCGCGTCTATCGTGTCAGCCGCGGGGATCGTGGCGAGCGCTTGGCTTGGGTTAAAGTGACCGGCGGCACGCTGCATGCCAAGCAGATGATTGACGGACGTTCCGGTGCCGAGGCGTGGGAACAGAAGGTCGATCAGGTGCGCATCTATAACGGCGAGAAGTATGAGCTTGCCCAAGAAGTTGCTGCTGGCGGTATTTGCGCCGTGACGGGTCTTGCGCACGTTCGCCCAGGGGACGCCCTGGGCACGGAGCCCGCGGGCGATGCGCCCGTCATCGCTCCGGTCCTCACCTATACGGTGCTGCCGGGCGAACACGACGTTCATGCGGTGTTTAAAGCGCTGAGTGAGTTGGCGGACGAAGACCCCATGCTCGGCGTAAGCTGGAATACGCATCTTGAGCAGATCCATTTGCAGTTGATGGGCGCCGTGCAACTCGAGGTCGTGCAGCGGGTGTTGGCCGATCGCTTTGGCCTTTCGGTTGCGTTTGAGCCCGGCGGCATTCTCTATAAGGAGACTATTTCGCGGCCGGTCGAGGGCGTGGGCCACTTTGAGCCGCTGCGCCACTATGCCGAGGTGCATCTGCGCCTGGAGCCGTTGCCAGCGGGTTCGGGCGTGCAGTTTGGCACCGTGACCTCGACCGACGAGCTCGATCTTAACTGGCAGCGTTTGGCACTCACCAACGCTATGGAGCGCGACCACCTGGGCGTGCTGACGGGCTCGCCCATCACCGATGTGCGCATTACGCTCACGGGCGGCCGTGCGCATGCCAAACACACCGAGGGCGGCGACTTTCGCCAGGCCACGTACCGCGCGATTCGCCAGGGTTTGATGCAGGCGCGTGACGCCGGCGCGGCGGTGCTGTTGGAGCCGTGGTATCGCTTTGAGCTCGAGGTGCCGGGGGAGTGCGTGGGCCGGGCACTCTCGGATGCCACACGCATGGGTGCCGCGTACGAGCCGCCGACGATGGCGGGAGACCGGGCGAAGCTTGTGGGTCGCGTGCCGGCATCCGAGGTGCAGGATTACGCGCTGGAGGTGGCCGCCTATACGAGTGGTCGTGGGCATCTGTACCTAGAGTTCGCCGGCTATGCGGCTTGCCATGATGCCGAGCGCGTCATCGAGACGGCCGCCTATGAGCCCGAGGCCGATCTGCCCAACACGCCCGATTCGGTCTTTTGCTCTCACGGCGCCGGTTACACGGTCAAATGGTACGACGTCCCCGAGGCAGCCCACGTAAAGGTCGATCCCTCCACCTTCCGCCCCTGGCGAGCAGCAGACGCCGAGTTTTTCGGCCACATGTGACAAAGGGACAGTTCCTCTGTCACATGCTATTGGTATAACTCGGTATAAGTTGGTATAACTATAGGCAGCGTTTGCCAATCCGAGGAGGCCGACATGAATCCAAATCCCTTTAAGCCAACGGCAGGCAAGCGGCCTCCGATGCTCATTGGTCGCGAGTCGGTCATCGAAGATTTTGAGGAAGGGCTCGACAACGGCGCCGGAGCGCCGGGCAGGCTCATGCTCATTACGGGAAACCGCGGCTGCGGCAAGACAGTTCTCCTGCGGGAGCTGCAACGTCTGGCCAGCGAGCGCGGATGGGCGGTTGTCTCCGATTCCGCTTCGCTTGGCTTATGCGACCGCTTGGCCGACGCGCTTCGCTCGAATAAACCCGTTGTGACGTCAATGGAGTTTGGGCCGTCGTTTGGCCGGATGTCGGTCGAGGCGGCGCGGGCAAAAGGCGAGACATTGCGAGGGCTGGTCAACGAGCGTCTCAAGAAGCTCGGTCCGGGCAAGGGCGTCTTGTTTGCGATTGACGAGGCACAATCGGTGTCTATCGAGGAACTGGCGGCTCTTGCCGTCCTCTATCAGCAGGTGCTCGGAGACCAGGATGCCACGGGATTGCCCGATAGCGACCAGCGCGGTCTTGCGCTGGTGTTCGCCGGCTTACCCAGTATGGTTGACGATCTGCTCGAAGAGCCGAGCGTGACGTTTTTGCGGCGTGCCCAGCAGCGTACGTTGGGGGCAATATCTTTGCCCAAAGTGCGCGATTCATATGTCCAGACGGTCAAAGACGCTGGCCTTTGCGTTGACGCGGAGACGGCGGACCTTGCGGCGCGCAAGAGCATGGGGCATCCCTATATGGTTCAGCTGGTGGGCTATTACATGTGGCGCTCTGCTGTCCGGCGTGGCTCGCAAGTCATCGAAAGGCACGATGTCGAGGATGGCCATGCGGATGCCGTCTCCGAGTTCTACGAAGCGGTTGACGCGCCTCTATATTACGGGCTGCGCAGTCCACAGCGCCTTTTTATCGAGGCCATGGCGGTTGACGAGGGCAAACCGAGTCACATGGCGGATATCATTGAGCGCTGCGACCGTACCCAGAGCTGGGCGAGTAAATATCGCGCAAGCCTGATTCGCGAGCGCGTCATCGAGGCTGCCGGATACGGCCTCGTCCGATTTACCGTGCCCATGCTGGGCGCGTACATTCGCGATCGAGTTTTATGGCATGAGTAGGGTGATAAAGGTGACGGAACAGAAGATGAGCCCGCAGGCTATCGAGGTGCGTGGCGCGCGTGTACACAACCTCAAGGACATCGATATCGATATTCCGCTGGGAAAGCTCGTGGGTATTGCCGGCGTGTCGGGTTCGGGCAAGAGCTCGCTGGCGCTGGGAGTTCTTTATGCCGAGGGCTCGCGCCGTTACCTGGAGGCGCTCAGCACCTATACTCGACGTCGCCTGACGCAGGCCGAGCACGCTCAGGTGGATGAGGTATTGCACGTGCCGGCGGCTCTCGCATTGCATCAGCGCCCCAGCGTGCCGGGCGTGCGTTCCACCTTTGGCACCATGACCGAGCTCAACAATAGCCTGCGTCTACTCTTTAGCCGCTGCGCCCATCACGTGTGCCCGCATTGCGGGGCGCGTGTGGAGCCGAGCCTTAACGTGGCTGCGGGCCTGTCGCTCACGTGCCCCGCATGCGGCCGCGAGTTCTACGCGCCGGGTGCCGAGGATTTGGCTTTCAATAGCGGTGGTGCATGTCCCACCTGCGGCGGCACCGGCGTTATGCATGAGGTGGACGAGGCGAGCTTGGTGCCCGACGAGTCAAAGACCATCAACGAGGGCGCGGTGCTTCCCTGGGGCACGCTCATGTGGGATCTGATGAAGCAGGTGGCTGGCGAGATGGGCGTGCGCACCGACGTGCCGTTTAACCAGCTCACGCCTCAAGAGCGCGACATCGTGTTCCACGGCCCGGCGGTTAAGAAGCACATTCTCTACGTTCCCAAAAATGGCGAGGGCGCCACGCCGCTCGACTTTACCTATTACAACGCCGTCTATACCGTCGAGAATGCGCTCGCCAAGGTCAAGGACGATAAGGGCTTAAAACGCGTTGCGCGCTTTTTGCGCGAGGGCCCATGCCGCGATTGCGGCGGCACGCGTCTCTCCGAGGCTGCGCGGCAGCCCCAGGTGCGCGGTATCAATCTGGCACAGGCGGCGGCCATGACTTTGGGCGAGGCGATTGAGTGGGTGCGTGGGGTGCCCGCATCCTTGCCGCCCGAGATGCAGCCCATGGCAGCGGATATCTGCGATTCATTTTTGAGCACGGCACGTCGTCTGGTCGACCTGGGTCTCGATTACCTTTCACTCGACCGCGCCGGTGCCACGCTCTCCACGGGTGAACGCCAGCGCGTGCAGCTTGCTCGCGTGGTGCGCAACCGATCGACAGGCGTGCTCTATGTGCTGGACGAGCCTTCGATCG
>CALBBA010000061.1 GCA_937926755.1 uncultured Collinsella sp. | reverse complement strand
GGTGGCGATGCAGCGCGCGATCTCCTCCTGCGTGAGCCAGCGAAAGCGCCCGGCCGGGGGCCCGGCCCGGGGGCGCTCCGGTGGGCCCCGCCGTAAGCCATGCAGGTCTGGTTGATGCCGTCGTTGAGCATGAGTTTGGCCCACATGCGGTGCGCAATGTTGCTCTCGACGGTATGGGCGATGCCGCAGCGCGTGTAGAGCTCGTCGATAGCGGCGACGGTCGCGGGGTCGGTGCCGGCGGCTGCACCAAAGCGGATCTCGCCCGCATTGGTAAAGGTGAGCGCGCCGTTGAGGAACACGGCGTCCATGCCCTGGCAGATACCAAGAACGGTATGCTTCCAGCCAAAGCGTTCGGCAATCTTTTGCTCGCTCGTAATGCCGTTGCACAGCGAGGCGATGAGCGTGTTGGGTCCCACGACACGCTCCATAGTCTTGAGTGCTTGGTCGAGACCGGTGGTCTTGACCGTCAGGATGACCAGATCGGCGGGTGTCGCCTCGCTGGCGCGGACGGACGTGAGATCGCAAGGCTTTCCGTTGACGGTGAGCGCATCGCCCGCGTGACGCTCAAAACGGGCGTCATCCATAACGTATTCGACGGCGTCATTGCCGAGGGCCTTGGCAATCATGCTGCCGTAGAGCAGGCCGACGCCGCCCTTGCCGATAAAGGCGACCTTGTTGATCTGCATGTGAATCATCTCCCCATATAAAAGGCGCCCGCGTAAGGGGCGCCTGATGGATTGTATGCTGCCGGGGTGATTGATGGGTGCGCGGGGCGGCTGTTATAAAAAAGAAACGTTTGCCTGGACGTTACACTGCGGGGCAGACCGCAAAGACGCGGGCGGGGTATCCGACGCCATCGCGGACCTTGGGGAAGGTGCAGAAGATGACGGCGCTCGTGGCTGGAAGCTCGTTTAGATGGTCCATGACTTCGATCTGATAGCGGTCGACCGAGAGGATGTATTGCTCGCCGGGGTAGGGGTAGGCGTCCTCGCGTGTGGTCACGCTCGCCGGGTCGGTGTCAGCCGGCTCGTGGCCGATGGCGCCGATGTTGCGCTCTTCAACGAGCCACTTGATGGCGTCGAGGTCCCAGCCGGGGTAGTGGGGCTGGCCGTCCTCGTCCTTGTTTTCGAGGTCGGCGAGCTTGGACCAGTCGGAGCGGAAGGCGACGAAAGCGTCCTTGGGAATGAGACCGTGCTCATCCTCCCAGGCTTTGAGGTCCTCGATGGTCAGGATAAAGTCGGGATTTGCGGCGCACTCCTCGTGCTTGTCGATCACACAGAGCGGATGCATAAACTCGATGGGTTCAATCTCTCCAAGGGAACGACCCTCGACATGGAAGTGGCGCGGCGCGTCGACGTGGGTGCCGTACTGCGAGGCGACCGAATACTGGAAGCAACGCATGGGGGCGAGCATGTCCTCGGGCGTGCCGGGCAGGTAGTCGAAGAGCTTGGTGGACTCAAACGGCTTAAAGCCAAACCAGTGCGGGGTGTCGCATGAGAGCGTGTGGGTGAGGTCGACCCAGCGATAATCGGTGCTTTTGAGCTGGGATGCGAGATTCCAAAGGTCGAGCGCGGGCATGGGCGACTCCTTTCATCGGGCTTTTTGCTGATGTTAAAGCGGTGCCGTGACAGCTCGATTTCTGCTGCGTTACGATACGTTCTCGATTGCGATTCCACGATGTTTCGGTCGCGTGACCATTGTGTTTCGCCTTGCCGGGGCGCTGATGGCGAAAGGAGGGGCCGTGCAATACCGCGTTGACCCCAAAAGTGGTAACCGAATATCTGCTCTAGGTCTGGGCTGCATGAGATTTCCCGGTGCGCCGGGACACCCCGATGCGAAGTTAGCCGATGCCATCATTTCCCGTGCGGTGGAGCAGGGGATTAATTATCTGGATACCGCGTATCTCTATCCCGGTAACGAGGTGTGCGTGGGCGCCTCACTTGAGCGCTTGGGGCTGCGCGACCGGGTGTTGCTGGCGACTAAGTTGCCGCACGCTTCGTGCAAGTGCGCGGAGGATTTCGACCGGTTTTTCGACGAACAACTGCGCCGCCTGCGGACCGATCATATCGACTATTACCTTATGCACAACATTACCTCGCCCGCCCAGTGGGAACGCGTGGTGGCGTTGGGTATCGAGGACTGGATTGCGCACCAAAAGGCTGCGGGGCGTATTCGTCAGATAGGATTTTCGTACCACGGCAGCGCGGCGGACTTCCTGACGATGCTCGATGCGTATGAGTGGGACTTTTGCCAGATTCAGTACAACTACGCTGGAGAGCGATATCAGGCGGGAACGGCGGGACTCATGGCAGCCGCCGAGCGCGGGCTCGCGGTGTTTGTGATGGAACCGCTTTTGGGCGGACGCCTGGCGGGCAAGCTGCCTCCGCGGGCCCGCGCCGTGCTCGATGACGTACGCGATCCGTACCTGAAGTCGCCGGCTGCTTGGGGCCTTTCGTGGGTGTGGAACCATCCTCAAGTCACGATGCTGCTTTCAGGCATGACCGATACCGCGCAGGTGGACGAGAACGCGGCATTGGCGGATCGCGCACTGCCGGATTCGATGACAACAGAGCAGCTCGACACCATCGCACGTGTGCTGGGAGAGTTTGAGAAATCGAATCGCGTGCCCTGTACGGGGTGCGGCTACTGCATGCCGTGCCCCAAGGGCATCAATATCCCCGGCTGCTTTGGCGCCTACAACGCGAGCTATGCGCACAGCTGGTTTACGGGGCTGTCGCAATACTTTACGGCGAGCGCGGTGCGGACGAACGAGCCCAAGCTGGTGAGCAATTGCGTCAAGTGCGGCAAATGCGCACGTCACTGCCCGCAGCACATCGATATCCCCGGGCGCTTGGACGACGTACGCCGCCGTTTTCAGCCTGGCCCCGTAACGGCTGCGCTTAAAGCCTTTTGCAAAACGCGTTCCTGATGCCCCTTTTATAACTTGCGGTGGAATAGTTCCTGTTTGCGGCAGAATGGGGCTTAAACAGGGACTATTCCACCGCAACTGAAGGGGGCTGTCGTGGGCCATCGGGATTCATGGGATGATTCGCGTGAGGTTCGTTGGGGCATTTTGGGCGCTGGGCACATTTCTCATCGATTTGCATCGTCGCTCAAGAAGGTCGACGGGGCACGGCTGGTGGCTGCGGCCGGCCGCACTCCTGCACATGTCGAGGAATTTTGCCGAGCGTTTTCGATTGATGCTGCGCATGGCCATGCCTCGGTCGACGATAACGGCGATGCGGCTTATGACGCGCTGATTGCCGACCCCGATGTCGACGCAATTTACTTGGCTCTTCCGCATGGTATGCATACGCGTTGGGCCTGTCGCGCGCTGCGCGCCGGAAAGGCCGTGCTGTGCGAAAAGCCGGCCGTTTTGAGTGAGGAAGAGGCTCTCTCGATTGCCTCCACCTCTCGCGAGCGCGGCGTGCTGTTTATGGAGGCGATGAAGAATCGGTTTTGCCCGATGCGCACTCGCGTGAAGGACTTGCTTGCGTCGGGTGAGCTTGGCCGTATTGTCTCGATTGAAAGCGTGCAAAAGCTCGATTACGGCGAGTCTCCTTCAGACTATCTGCTTGATCCGTTGCAGGGCGGCTGTCTATATGACATGGGCTGCTATGCAGTCGGTTGGTTTGAGGATTTGCTCGCGGGCGCTTGCGAGGTTTCGTCTCGTGAAGTTCGCTGGCGTGACGTATCGGGCGGCCGCGTCGATTGGGCCGACGAGATCCATATGAGCGTCGACGGTATACCCATTCATATGGTGTGCGACGGCAAAGCAACATATGAAAGCCGCTTAACGATTGCCTGTGAGCGGGGCTCGTTGGAAATCGAGCGGCTCCATCGCCCCGAGCTCGCTCATGTGAAGTATTCCGACGGTCGGATACTCGAAATCGATGCACCATTTGAGGTCGATGATTTTTACGGTGAGGCGTCGCATGCGACGCAGCTCATTCAGGCGGGGAAACTCGAAAGCCCCATCATGTCCCTAGCCGCCACACAGCGCTGTGCGCACATCATCGATGCGATTCGCTTGAAACTTTAGGGCGTGGGGGCATGGCGCCAGCGCTTGGAATGCCTGGAGGCCTTTGCTCCTGATGCCCCTTTTATAACTTGCGGTGGAATACGGTCTGCTTGCGCCAAAATAGGGCACCAATAGACCGTATTTCACCGCAACTGATGAAGAGGGAGCTGGAGATGCTGACGATTGGGTGCCATCTTTCGACGACGAAGGGCTATCGGGCAATGGGGGAGACGGCGTTGTCCATTGGCGCCAATACCTTTGCATTCTTTACGCGCAACCCGCGCGGTGGCAAGGCAAAAGACCTTGACATGGATGACGTGGCGGCTCTGCGCGAGCTTATGGCGCAAAACGACTTTGGACCGCTGGTGGCGCATGCCCCGTATACCTATAACCCCTGCTCCGCTAAGGAGCGGGCGCGCGAGTTTGCCTTGGAGGCTATGGCGGAAGATTTGCAGCGTCTGGAAGCGCTGCCCGGCAACTACTACAACTTCCATCCCGGTGCGCATGTGGGACAGGGCTCCGACGTCGGCATTCAGATGATTGTCGACACGCTGTGCCAGGTGATGTTTGAGGGGCAGCAGACGACGGTATTACTCGAGACCATGGCAGGAAAGGGCACCGAGGTGGGCCGTAGCTTTGAAGAACTGGCGTGCATTATCGAGGGCGTTGCCGCCAAGCGCCCAGAGCTGTCCGAAAAGCTGGGCGTTTGTTTGGACACCTGCCATGTGAGCGATGCCGGCTACGACATCATCCATGATCTGGACGACGTACTCGACGAGTTCGACCGCGTGGTGGGTATCGATCGCTTACATGCCGTACACATCAACGATTCGAAGAACCCTTGTGGCGCCCATAAAGATCGTCACGAGTGCATCGGCAAGGGATACCTTGGCAGCGAGGAATTTGGTGGCGGTATGCAGGTTATGCAGAATATTGTATCGAATGGCCGTTTGCGTTCGCTGCCGTTTATTTTGGAGACTCCGAACGAACTTGCAGGTTATGCAGCTGAAATTAGACTATTAAGGTCATTGCAGCAGTAATGACTGTTACAAAGTGGAGTGTTCCATTCACGTTATGGGTTTGTTTCAATCAGTTTTCTCATTGCAGATTCGTAATTCCGGGTGCATAATAGCCAACAGTTTTTGCAGACCTCTGAATCAAACGAGGTCACCGGAAGGAGACTGATTATGAAGCTGAAGAAGCTCGGCGCATTTGCCGCCACGGGTGCTATGGCGCTCGCCCTTGCTCTGACGGGCTGCGGCTCGTCCAACGCCACCTCTGGTTCTGATGCCGGTTCCAGCAGCTCTGACGACGCTAAGGTCGAGAAGGTCGACGGCTCCAAGGAGTACGCGCTCGTCAAGGACGGTACACTGACCGTCGGCACCTCTGCCGAGTACGCTCCGTTTGAGTACAAGGATGACAACGGCGATTATCAGGGCTTTGACCTTGAGCTCATCAAGGCTATCGGCGACAAGCTGGGCCTGGATGTCGAGTATGTCAACAATGACTTTGACACGCTGGTTCCGGGCGTCGCTTCGGGCGCCAAGTATGACGTTTCCATCGCGGCTATCACCGACACGCCCGAGCGTGAGAAGGAAGTCACTTTCTCTGATTCCTATTACATGGACGATCAGGCTATCGTGACCAAGGTCGATAACACCGACATCACGGCCGACAACTACAGCGAGAAGCTCAACAACGCTGACGCTACCATCATCGTCCAGTCTGGCTCGACCGCCGAGGCCTTTGCCCAGGAGAACTTCCCCAAGGCCAAGATCGTCCCCTACAAGGACGCTACCGAGTGCTTCAGCGCCCTGCAGTCCGATAAGGGCGACGCCGTAGTCACCAACCGCTCCGTTGCCAGCCAGCTGACCGCCGAGCAGTTCAACACCTGCCAGACCATCAAGCAGGTCAGCACCGGCGAGGAGTACGCCATCGCCATCAACCAGGGCAACACCAAGCTCAAGGACGACATCAACCAGGCCATCAAGGACCTGACCGACGACGGTACCGTTGACGCCCTCATGGCTAAGTACAACATCAAGTAAAATAGTCACTTGATTGCGCGCGGGCCCTTTCCGTTTTGCGGAGAGGGCCTTTGCGTTTCTTGAATGGGCGTCATCCCGCCCCGTTATGTCGGCAACTTAAACGTTAGGAGCCACCTTGTCTCGATTGAACCAAGGAGCCATGGGCAAGAGCCATCCACTGCCCTTGATGCTTCAAAAGCTGGCCTGCGCCCTGGCTGTGGTGCTCGCCCTGGTATGCGCGGGGGCCTGCGTGCCCTCGACTGCTCAGGCACTTGAGACCGCAAAGATCACCGCCCGACCCAATACCGGTTCGGGTAGCGACGTAGTCGGTGGCACCGAGACTCGTATCACCTGGGAGGCCCAGGCCGATGCCGACGAGGAACTGAGCGGTCTTTCGCTGACGTTTGCCGATGGCACGACCTTTGGTGCGGACGACACGCGTCTGACGATGCTCTCGGGCGATGACCTTATGGACCGTACGCCCATGAAGCCTACGTGCAAGGTCGACGGCCAGACGCTCAAGATCGATTTTGGCGAGACGGCTCCGGCCGGCGGCTATTTCCGCATCGAGGTCTACGGCGTGACGTTCCCCGTCGAGGGCGGCGACGAGGCCTTTGGCGGCACCTACACTTTGGCCGATGGTTCGACCAAGAAGATCTCCAAGATTCCGTCGGTGGAGATCAAGGGCGTGACGGCATTCGATAACTTCCTGGCCGACCTTAAGGAGCAGCCGTGGGTCGAGGCATGGAATTCCAACATGTTCCTGCGCCTGTTCTTGAACCCGGTCATTTTGGTCCAGAGCCTGCCGATCGTCTTCAAAGGCTTCCTCATGTCGCTCTCGATCGTGCTCGTGGCGTTTCCGCTGGCAATTCCCTTCGGCTTTGCCCTGTCGCTCATGCGCATCTCCAAGTCGCGCATCCTGCGTTGCCTTGCCGGCATCTATGTGAATATCATCCGTGGTACGCCGGCGTTCCTGCAGATCTACATCGCGTTCTTTGGCCTGCCGCTGGCCGGCGTCAAGGTTGACGACTATGTGCTCGGCGTCATCGTCATGGCCATGAATTCGTCTGCCTATCTGTGTGAGATTTTCCGTGCCGGTATTCAGTCGATCCCCAAGGGCCAGAACGAGGCCGCGCGTTCGCTGGGCATGAACGCGTTCCAGACGCTGCTCTATGTCATGATTCCGCAGACGTTCCGTAATGTCCTGCCTACGCTGACCAGTGAATTTATCCTGCTTTACAAGGATACGTCGCTGCTCGCGGCCGTGGGCGTGGTCGAGATCGTCATGAACGCCCGCACCATCGTGGCCACGACGGGCTCCATTACACCGTACGTGGTTGCCGCCCTGTTCTATCTGGTCATCACCCTGCCGCTCGCTCGCTTGGTGAGCGGTCTTGAGGCAAGGCTTTTGGGCACGGCCGAGACCAAGAAGAAGCGTCCCGCCAAGAGCGCCGGACAGGTCGTCGCGACGCCCGCCGATCACATCGCCGGTCTGTAAGGAGGTCCTATCATGAGCGAAACCAATAACTCGAACGAGGTTGTCGTCAGTATCAAGAACCTCCAGAAAGCCTTTGGCGATAACGTCGTTCTGCGAGATATCGATCTGGATGTGCATAAGGGCGAGGTCGTCGTAGTTCTGGGTCCCTCGGGCTCGGGTAAGTCGACGATGCTTCGCTGCATCAACCGTCTTGAGCATCCCACGAGTGGCTCGATTGTCGTTGAGGGTGTGGACGTGTGCGCCAAGGGCGTCGACCTTAACAAGGTGCGCACGCATCTGGGTATGGTGTTCCAGCAGTTTAATTTGTTCCCGCACCTGTCAGTCAAAAAGAACGTTATGCTTGCGCAGCAGAAGGTGCTCAAGCGCAGCAAGGAAGAGGCCGAGAAGATTGCCGTCGAGGAGCTGACCAAGGTCGGTCTTGCCGAGCGTATCGACTTTATGCCGAGCCAGCTCTCGGGCGGCCAGCAGCAGCGCGTTGCCATCGCCCGCGCCCTGTCGATGAACCCGCACGTCATGCTCTTTGACGAGGCCACCTCGGCGCTCGACCCCGAGCTCGTGCGCGACGTCCTGGGCGTCATGCGCGACTTGGCGCGCGACGGCATGACCATGATCGTCGTGACGCACGAGATGGGCTTTGCCCGCGATGTCGCCGACCGCGTCGTCTTTATGGACGGCGGCGTCATTGTGGAAGAGGGTACGCCGAGCGAGGTCTTCGACCACCCCAAGAGCGAGCGCACCAAGGCGTTCTTGGGCAATATTTCGTAGCCGGTTGATGTAACTGCCGTTACAAAAGAGCGGGGGCTGGACCTGAATCCAGCCCCCGCTCTTTTGTAGGGATGGGGATGCGCTGTGATACAGGCTCTTTTGGAGGCCTGGTTTCGTTACGCGAGCTCGGCTCCGAGGGCCTTGCAGGCCGCCTCGCCCTCATCGTCGGGCGCATCGTAGCAAATGACGGAGTCCACGACGTTGACGCCGGCCTCGTCGGCGTCGGCCTTCCAGTTGTCCATCCACTCGCCCTCGGCCCACGAATAGGAGCCAAAGAGGACGACCTTCTTGTCGCCGAGGGTCTCCTTGACCTCATCCCACATAGGCTGAAACTCGTCATACTCAAGCTCCTCGGAGCCCATGGCGGGGCAGCCGAAGGCGAAGGCATCATATTCGGCGGCCTTGTCGGCAGAGAAGTCGGCGCAGGGGATGACCTCTGCCTCGGCGCCGGCACCGGTTGCGCCCTCGGCAACGAAGTTTGCCATGGCCTCGGTGTTGCCTGTACCGCTCCAGTAGACGACTGCGATCTTGCTCATATGTTTTCCTTTCGGTTGTGCGGCGTAGCGTCGCGGTTTGTACGTTCTATCGGGTCGCCTGGGCAAGTTGTGCCAGGCTGTAGCCCTGCTGATAGACAAAAGTGAAGTATTGGGTGCAGGCACGGTAGGCATCAAACGTCGCAAGCGCCTGCTCGACATTTGCGTAGACCTTCCAGGCCCCAAAGACCTTGTAGTTCTCGCCGCGCTGGACGATAAACTCGTGCACGTCGTCGTAGGGATATCCAAGGAAGTAGCCTATTTCGTGCGGAAACTCGCAGGTGCAGTCTTTGCTGCAGCTAGCTTGCTGGGGTAGTGCGCATCGAGTCTGGCTGCAGGCGCATTCCGCGACGTTATTGCTTGCGAGCGTGATGCGTGATGCCAAATGCACAAGGCATGTCGAAAGGTCTCTCGTGTCGTAGCCTTCCGAGGTGAGCGCCGTTTGGGCGCGAGGGTCTGCGAAATAGGTGGTGAGGCTTTTGGCTCGGTACGCGTACACGAGCGCTCCGCAGGGCCGCCAGACCAAAACACTCAGGTGGATGCCGAGCGGGTCAAGCTCGCGATTGCACTGGGCGATAACGTTGAGCAGGCGTGCTCGGCGTTCTGCGATGGTTTCGGTTGTGGTCGAGCCGTCCCCGTGGGCGTAGGTGCCTGGATAGGTAAAGAGCGATGCCGGCTTGATGCCCGCGAGCGTGGGAGAGCAGTTGCGCACGACTGCTGCCTGAAACGTTGGGATGTCTATGGTTCGAGTCACGGCGCTCCTTACGGATCTAAACTGTTAGCCTAGGAAAACTTATACACGAAAGTAAGCCATGGTCAACAAAAAAGTTTGAAGAGGGAAACTAATTGACCGAACGGACATGATTTTGGGTTAAGATGGGGACACCCCATGGGGGTATCTAGATAGTGCTACTTGAAAGGGGAGCGCATGAGTGACTTGCTCAACCCTGCGAATCTCATCGTGCTGGCCGTCATTGCCG
>CALBBA010000060.1 GCA_937926755.1 uncultured Collinsella sp. | reverse complement strand
CTCACTTTACGGCAGCCATAAGGCCGAGCTCGCCTTCGACCATGAGTTCCAGTCGGGCGACGGCGGTTTCCACTCCGGTGGCAACGATCTGGGCAAGGCGCTTACCGTTGACTATGGACGCGCTTACAAGCTCGATAAGCTCGAGTACTATCCGCGCGATGACGCCGGCAACGGCACCGTGACCAAGATGCGTGTTGAGACGAGTCTCGATGGCGTCCACTGGACGAGCCAGGAGGTCGATTGGGCACGTTCCGCTGATTGTAAGACGGTAGCGTTTGACGGCACCGTGGCCGCCCGTTACGTGCGCATGACACCGCTCGCCTCGGTCGGCAATTTCTTCTCCGCGTCCGAGATTGCCATCTACAAGACCGACGGCACGGATGGCTTCGCCGTGGGCTCCAACCTCAACAAGGCCACGATCTCCGACGGAGACTACTCCAACATGAAGAACTATCTGGGCCTCGAGAATCGCGAGCCCGATACCCCGACGTTCGGTTCGCAGATCCGCGACCACTTCGCCGACCTCAACGATAACGGCGTTTACGACGTCTACGATTACTCGTTCACCATGGCGGGTCTTGACGGCGGCACTAAACAAAAGGGCAAGGTCGCAGGTTCGCTCGCGGTGATTCCGAGCAAGACCGAGGTCGAGGCCGGTGATGAGATCACCGTTGATGTCTATGCGGCCGACGCCAAGAACGTCAACGCCCTGGGCGCTCTCGTCAACTTCAAGAGCGACCAGTTCGAGTTTGTGTCCGAGAGCATCGCGCAGGACGGCTCGACTGCCGGCATGGAGAACCTGTCTCGCGAGAAGGTCCAGTTCGCGGACAGAACGCAGACTATCAATCTCGCCTTTGCCAACCGCGGCGATGGCAAGCTCTACAACGGTACCGGCGCGGTGGCGAGTTTCAAGCTCAAGGCCAAGACCGCCGGCAAGGTCGAACTGCCCTCGACATCTTGGCTCATCGGTCCGGCATGCGACGCGCTTGAGTTTGCGAGCGACGGCACGGTGACGATGCCGGATGTTCCTCAGCCAACGGTCGCCGAGTACGGTCAGGATGCCTTCAACATCACGATGACCAACGACGAGCTCACGA
>CALBBA010000059.1 GCA_937926755.1 uncultured Collinsella sp. | reverse complement strand
AGGTCGCCATGCGGCAGAATGACCTTGCCTTTGAGGTGCGGGCGTACCTGAAAAACCACCCCTGTGCGGCAGTGGTCAATCTGGGCTGCGGGCTGGATAATACCGGCAGAGCCTGCGACAACGGCAGATGCAAGATCTACAATCTGGACTTCCCGGATGTGATTGCCTTGCGGCAGCAGCTACTGCCCGCCGGGGATCGGGAGCATAATATCCCCTGCGACCTGAAAGACACCGCATGGTTTGGCAAAATCGATGCCTCCGGCGGGGCGGTGTTCTTTGCCTCCGGGGTGTTCTATTACTTTCTGACCCAGCAGGTCCGGGAACTGGTGCGGGGGATGGCGGACGCTTTCCCCGGCAGTGTGCTGGTCTTTGATGCTGCCAATCGGACGGCGGTAAAGATGATCGCAAAAACATGGCTTAAGACTGCAAAAATCAAGGATGTGGGGGCATATTTTGCGGTTTCGGATGCCGCCAAGGAAATCGGCACGTGGGACAGCCGTCTGCAGGTCACAAGTCGCGGCTATATGCTGGGCTACAACGATTTGAAAGACCCTTCTGTCAGCGGCTTTTTCCGGTTTCTCGCAAGGGTCGGTGACAACGGGATGAAAATGCAAATCGTGAAAATAAGATTTTGAGAGGCAAAAATGCAAAAGACGAGCACTTCTTGCCGCTCAATTGGCAAGAAGCGCTCGTCTTTTCTTAACGCGTTGTATGGCGGAGAGAGCGCAAGTTACGCGAGCGCCCTTCTTGCCAGCTCGGCCGCGCCGAGGATTCCTTGGTCGCCGCCGCAGCCCGGGGCGCAGATGTAGCTCTCCATGTCCTTAAGCTCGGCGGTCTGGATGTAGCCACCCAGATATTCGAGGGTCTTCTTGCGGACGATGCCGTAGAGCTGCTCCTGGTGCATCACGCCACCGCCGAGGACGATGCGGCGAGGCGAGTACATGAGCACGAGGTTCGCACACATCTGCCCCAGATAATCCCCCTCGAGCGCCCACACCTCATCGTTGTCCGCGAGCTCGGCCGCGGGCTTTCCCCAGCGCGCGGCGATGGCGGGGCCGGAGGCGAGGCCCTCGAGGCAGCTCGCGTGGCTCGGGCAGACGCAGCGTCCTTCCTCGGTGGGACGGGTCCTTACCAGCATGTGACCGGCCTCGGGGTGCAGCATGCCGTGAAGGAGCCTGCCCGCGCACATGACGCCCGCGCCCACGCCGGTGCCGATGGTCACGTAGACGGCGTCCTTGAGCCCCTTGCAGCAGCCGAAGACCACTTCGCCGAGGCAGGCAACGTTCACGTCCGTATCGTAGGCCACCGGAATCCCGAGGGCGTCGGCGAACGCGGCGCGAAGACCATAGCCTCGCCACGCGAGCTTGGGCGTTTGGAGGATGGAGCCGTAGCGCTCGTCGGCGGGGTCGACGCAGGTCGGGCCGAAGGCGCCGATGCCCAACGCGTTCACATCACGGGCGGTGAACCACTCGACCATTTGTGGGACGGTCTCGGCGGGCATAAGCGTCGGGGTCTCCATACGGTCGAGGACCTCGCCGTCGCCGGACACCACGGCACAGACCATCTTGGTCCCGCCGGCCTCGAGGGCGCCGAGCCTCATTTGCTTTTCGCTCATGTGATCCTCCTTACAAAGGGACGCCCGCAGTCATGGTCAACCGCGGGCGTCCATAACGTTGGCTTGTTTCGAGGCGACCCTACCTGGGCACGCGGTCCTGCCTTGCGGCAAACGGGGCGAGCACGGCGTGCGGCTCGCTTTGGTACCAGTAGGCGACGGTGGAGATGTCGTCCTCGCGCTCGTAGAGCTTGATGTCGTCGTTGCCGAGGTCCTGGAACGTCACGCGCAGGTCCTCCTTGAACGAGATCGGGTCGGGAAGGTGCCACCTGTAGAGGCCGTGCCTGGGCAGCGCGTCGTCGTTAGTCGCGAGCATCGGATTCGGGTTCGGCTTGCCCGCGCTGAAGCGGTCGCGCGTGGCGTCGCGCGTCGAGCGGTACGGGTAGCCGGCGAACAGCGTGTTGAAGCACTGCGCCTCGGGCAGCGCGTGGGGCGGCCTGTCGAGGAAGGCCCAGGCACCGCCGAAGTAGTCCTCGGCTCCCGTCGAGGTGACCGTGGGGAACTCCTCGTCGCCGTCGAGGAAGAACTTCATCTCGCCCTCGCCCCACCAATAGCGCTCCAGGGCGCACAGGGCCATGTAGGTGCCGACGTAGTAGCCCTTACCGCGCACGCCGTCGAGCACGGTGTAGTCGACGCCCCTGCGGGTGCTGCGCTCGCGGTTAAAGCGGGCGTGGAAGTACATGGCGTCGTCCGGCACGTCGGTGAGCGCGTAGTTGAACGTGTAGAAGATGTACTTAATGAACCCGGGGTGCTCGCTCGTAAGCGTGACCTTGGCGTGCTTCCTGAAAGGCATCTCGAAGTAGCAGTTCATGCCGCCCGTCGGGTTCACGCAGATGGGCATCGAGTTGACGATGGCGCGCTCACCGAAGCCGTTGCAGAAGAAGTCGCCGACAGGGCACTCGACCGAGGGGGTCTCCTCGTCGTCCCAGTAGAAGCGCAGCACGAGGTCACGCATGACGAAGCTGCCGGCGGCGGTCTTGTCGGGGACGGTCATCCAGATGTGGCGGATGATGCCGGGGCCCTCGATGTCCGCGAGCGTGATGGTCTCGCCGGACTCAAGGGGCACGCAGCACGAGCCCTTGCGGCCGACGCCGAGGTGGCTGGCCGACATGGCGGCACGGCCCTTCTCGCCCGTGATGTTCTCGGGGGTGATGGCGCGGCTTTCCTCACCGCCGTGCATCCACACGTCCTTAAGGAACTCTCTCATCGTCGACCTCCTCTATTCGTCGTCTTCGCACTCGGCGGAACTGGCACCGTTCACGTAGACGATCTGCTGGCGCGCCTCGTCGACGAGGGCGTCGAAATCGAGTTTCTCGTCGGGGCGCGCGAGCGCGACCGTCATGGCGAGCGGGAGGTTGACACCCGCGATCACGTGGATCCGGTCGGAGGCGAAGCGGGAGAAGCGCTGGTTCACGCTGCCGCCGAGCGCGTCGGTGAGGACGACGACCTCGTCAGTGCCCGAAAGAGCCGCCTCGACCGCCGCGTCGAGCCCCTCGCCGTTGTCGTTCACGTAGGCGCACACGGCGTTGACGGCGTCGCTCTTACCCGTAAGGAACTCGAGGGTGTCCTTGAAGCCCTGGGCGAGAAGGGAATGGCTCGCCACAACTATCTTTCTCATTGATTCACCAATCTCTTGGGTCGAAGCTAGGCGAGGATGCCAGCGGCGGAGGCGACCATCGCGAGGACGATCACCACGAGGATGAGGGCCGTCATGCTCGCGTTCTTCTTGGTAAGAAGGTAATACGCGCTTCCCGTGATGGCGGCGGGGATCATGGCAGGCAGGATCTTGTCGAGCAGCGGCTGAATCTCCATCGAGACGTCGCCGAAGCTGAAGCTAATCGGGCAGGTGACGCCGATGACCGAGGCGATGAGGCAGCCGACCACGGTGAGGCCGAGCACGGAGGCGGCGGCAGTGAGGTTGGGAAGCTTCTCGCTGAAGTCGGTGACGAGCTTCACGCCCTGCTTGTAGCCGAACTCGAGGGCGTGCATGCGGACCCAGAAGATGGCCAAGATGAGCGCGAACCAGATGCCGGCTCCCACGGGGTTGCCCTCGATGGCCATGTAGGCGGCGATGGAGCCCATGATGGTCGGGATCATGGTCATGAGCAGGGAGTCGCCGACGCCGGCGAGCGGTCCCATGGTGCCGATCTTCAGGTCTTGGACGGCGTCCGCCGCCGCTAGGCCGTCGCGTTCCTCCATGGCCACGCAGGCGCCAAGGATGATGGCGGCGAGCCAAGGCTGGGTATTGTAGTAGCGGAAGTGGTTGTTGAGCGCTTGCTTATAGTCCTCGTCGTTCGTGTAGATCTTCCTCAGGACCGGCGAGAGGGCGTAGGCGACTGAGGCGCCCTGCTGGGTCTGGTAGTTGAAGGTGCACACGCTCATGAGCCAGCGCCAGTTCGCGTTGCGCAGATCCTTCTTGGTGACCTTGTAGCCGGAGGGCTTGCCCTCGGCGACGGCGGTGATGTTCTCGTTTTCCATGGTTACTCATCCTCTCCGATGAAGGCGTCTGCGGAAGCGTGGGCGGCGAGCTCGGTGTCCCTCTCGGCACGCTGGTAGAACGCGATCGCGAGGGCAACGCCGACGATGGCGGCGCCGATGATGGGCACGTTCAGGAAGGCCGAGAGGAAGAAGCCGACGAGCAGGTACTGGAAGTACTTGCCGGTGGGCATGTAGCGGAGCAGCATGGCGATACCGATGGCCGGGAGCATCTTGCCGGCGAGGGTGAGGCCGGAGAGGAACCACTGGGGCATGACCTCGAGGAGCCAGTTGACGGCGGGCTGGCCGAGCGTCACGGAGACAAAGACGGGCAGGGCGGCGCACAGGCCGAAGAGCGCGGGGCAGACCCACAGGATGGCGTTCATCTGATTGAACTTACCCTCGTTGCAGAACTTCTGGGACTTCTCGACGACGAAGCCGTTGAGGATCTTGACGATGACGTCGAGCTGGATGCCGAGCATGCCGACCGGCAGGCCGATGGCGAGGCCCGTGTCCGCGCCCAGGGTCACGCCGTAGGCGGTGGCGATGATGGCCATCGTGCCGTAGTCGGGAATCGACGAGCCGCCGAAGCCCGCGACGCCGAGCTGCATGAGCTGGATGGTGCCGCCGATGACGAGGCCGGTCTGCCAGTCGCCCATGACGACGCCGGTGATAAGGCCCCAGAAGACGGCATAGTTGACGAAGATCATCGGGATGCCGTAGTAGTCCACGTGCTTGATGAAGGCCAGCAGGGTCAAAAGGACGACCTGCAGGATAGTGAAGTTGACCATGATCCCTCCTTAGATGAGGTCGGCGACGGAGACGGGCTTGTCGGCGGGCACGAACTGTGCCGTCACCTTGACGCCGCGGGCGATGAGCGCCTTGTAGCTCTGGACGTTCTCGGCGGAGGCATAGGCGCGCTGGGTGAGCTGGACGCCGCCCTCCTTGACGAGCGAGCCGCCGACGATCAGCGACGGGAGCTCGATGCCCGACTCGACCAGGTGAAGGATCGTCTCGGGCTCCTTGGCGATGACAAAGACCTTCTCGCGGTCGTACTTGCCCGCCGCGAAGTTCTTGAGCGCGGTCTCCTCGGAGATGATCGAGACGGCCATGCCCGCGGGGCGCGCCATCCTCATAGTGGACTTCAGGACCTCGTCGCCGGCGACCTTGTCGTCGATGACCATGACTCGGGTCGCGCCCGACACCGGGGCCCACTGCGTCACGATGATGCCGTGAAGCAGGCGATTGTCGATTCGTGCCATAACAACACTCATGTTTGCTCCTATCAAATGAAGTTTTACGTTCGGTACTGCCTCGGCGCTATCCGGATTCGCGCCGGGCAAGGGGTTATCGGATTATTGAGGACGCGCGGTCAGCTTGCGGCGGCGCGGGGAAGGTCACTCGTCGAGCAGGAGGTCCGAGGAGCCGAGGCGCTCTTCTCGCGCCGGGGCGGCGCTCACGCTTATGTAGTCGAAGACATATGCGATCTCGCTTACGGGAACCTCTACGCGATAGCGCGTCGAGATGCTCGAGAAGCTCTGCCTGAAGGACTCGATGAAATCGGCGCGTTCCTCCTCGAAGCGGTCCTGGCCAACGTAGGTCTCAATGGGGTTTCTGGTAACAAGGCGCTCGACGAGACAGCAGAGGTGGACGTAGAGCCCAATGATGGCGTTGCTGCCGATCTTCTCGCCTGTCCTGCGCTGAAGCTCGTGCACGGCGCTCTCGATCTCGTGGAATAGCCGCTCCGGGTCGAGGATGGTGATGGAGCGGATGACGTTCTGCAGCGTCATGTTCGAGAGCAGCTTCTCGTGGAAAGAAGAGAGCTCGGAAGCGTCAAGCCACCTGCCGAACACGGCATCAACCTTAGAGGCGGACGCCGTCGACATGATGTCCTCGAGGGCGACGAAGGGGACGGAGGCGACCCCGGGGTCTCCCGTGCCGATGACGGCGCAGACGCGGTGCTCGGAGAAAACGGCGTCGTTCGACCCGTTCGCGACGAGCTGCTTGAAGGGCCTCGTGAGCAGGCGCGCGCCTATGGTGCGCGGGAGGCTCTGCGAGACGAGCTGGCGTATCCTCTCCGCGGCGTCGACCCCGGACTCGGAGCAGAAGACGATGGCGTCCTCACGGTTGATGCGCTCGATCACCTTGCAGTGCGTCACGCACGCGGCGGTCGCATCGCCAAGAACCTCGGCGATGGACTTGCCGCCGAGCAGCCCGACCCCGATCTCGAGCGCAAGACCGGTAGAGACGTTGTTCACCACGCCGATAGTGGAGTCGGTAACGTTCTCGAGGGCCTTATAGGCCTCCTCCAAGGAGCCCATGTCGACGAGGAACACGACCCCGGTGCAGTAGGAATGGCGGTCGACGAGGCGCTGGAGCGGACCGACGATGTCCTTCAGCTGCTGGTCGTAGGGCATGTCGACAGCCTCGTACACATGCATGCCGAGCATACGGTTCGCCGCGTCGGCGATGCTCGTCGCCGTTGAGTAGCCGTGGGACAAGATGACGCAGAGCGTCCGAAGGGCCTTCGCATCGCGAGACTCCGATGCGACGCACAGCGTCAGAAGCGTCTTCGTGAAGTGATCGAGCGAGATTCCCAGCGCCCCTTCCACGTCTGCGGCGACCTGATCGGAGACGCTCGAGGCAAACGGTAATTCGGAGGTCACGGCACCGAGGAGATGGGAGATTTGCTCCGCACAGGCAGACTTTCGCTTAGCCAGGCCGATGCCCGGCCACAACTGCAGGCAAATCTCCTGGGCCAGTAGAAAAGCGACCTTCCTCGAAAGCTCGATGCCATAAGAAGAGCCTGCGTCGGCAAGGACCGCGCCCACGACGCGCTCGAAGGCGCGCGACCTCGAGGAGGTAACGCCGCGGCCGAAGATCAAGTGATCCTCAACGCCGCGCACAGCGGAGACAGCTTGCGAGACAAGCTCGGAGACAGAGAGCTCCCCGGCGCAGAATCGCTCACCGAGGGAGCACAGGGCATCGAGCGCCTGCTCGACCGGCCCTGTGCTCTCGGCGGCATCCAGGGACGCGTCGATCAGAACGCCATCGTCGGGCTGTTGATCGATCTGCGCGGAGGAGAGGAGCCCGCTGGGAAGAAGATACGGGCGAACGACGACGTAGTCGCCCTCGCGATTGAGGAACGCTTTGGCGCAGCAGTTCGTCACGCAGGCGCGCAAGCCGGCGATGTTATCGGAAAAGTCCGCGTTCACGAGGCAACGGTATGCGCCGCGGCTGATCTTCACATCAGAACCGATTCGGCACCCCTCGCTGCGCAGGAAGCTCAAGATGAGATCCTCGCGCTCCTCGGGGGTCCGCTCCTTGAGTGAGGGGACGCGGGCACAGATGGGCATTTTGCTGTAGGCCGAGGAAACCTTCAGGTCATCGGCGGAAAGCGTCGTCGAAAGAACGAGGCGAGCGCGCGGCGCATCCTGGGAGGCATCGAGCCCGAGGGCCGTCGCAAGGCAGTGCTCCATCGCAGAGGGAGAGAGTGCCTCGATGCCGTTGACAAAAACCACACCCCCGCGCGATTTCGCGATCGACTCGTCAAGAAGCCCGTTGAACGAGGCGGCGTCCGGGACCCCAGCGCAGTCGATGCGCACATAGGAGGAGTCGCGGGACAGCAAGCCCTGGTTCTTGCCGTACTCGTACACAAGGCGAGAAAGGAAAGACTTACCGACACCCACGCCGCCGCTCAAGAGGATGGGTAGGCCAAACGGAGGGTACTGAACCGCAGCCTTGCACTGCTCGACAACGGAGCTGAGGCTCATGTCGAAGCCCACGGCACGCGCGAAGTCGCGGTGATCGGCGATTCCCGTCGCCTGGATGAGGTCGGCGAGCGAGGCGTACTCGCTTGCAGAGAGCTTTACCTGAAAACACTTCTGGAACGCGCGGCGATGAAAATAACGGACAGGCCTGCCCGCCACCTTAACCACAAGGCCGGAGCGAACAAGGTCGTTGAGGTACTGGCTCGCCAGGCTCCTGGAGATGATGAGCGTCTCGGCGATGTCGGAGGTGGACAGACGGGCAAGGTCGTCGAGCGAGACGGCAGAGGTAAGGGCCTCGAGATGCTCGAGAATCCTGTCCCTCATGTCGGCGGGCTTCTTTGCCAAGCTGTCCTGTGCGGTCTTGTCCATGACTTCTTACCTCCTTGTACAAGGAGTATAAGGGGAACACAGAGAACGGAAGGGGGCGCGTGGGGGAATCAACAGCCCCGAGGAGAAGTTCACCACTTGAGGGGCAGAAAACAACGGCCATTGAACATTCAGGGCCGACGCTCAACACTTCGGCTCGACACTTCGCTTTGGAAAGGGCCCTGCACGATGGTGCAGCCCTCCATCTCGCAGCACAGGTCGCCGAAGGTCGCGAGGATGCGCTCCTTCTGTTCCGCGGGCGAGACGACTCGGTGGGCAAGGTCCTCTCAAAAGGGGTCGTCCGACGCCGCAAGACCTCGATGACCGACTACCGCCTCGAGCAAGTGGCGGATTACCTCTGTACTATCGAACTTGCCTTGGTCAAGTACGAGGCCAAGGAGGACGGTGAGACGTACAACAAGTTCTTCGGAGGTATAGGCTCTTTCAAAAGGAACTGGTTCAAGCAAGCCCGCAGCAAGCGGATATAGGTGGCCTCGCGGTTTCGCAAGGAACGTCCAGCTCTCCTCTGGCGAGGAACACCGGGCGACGTGCCTCGAGCAGCGGAAGCTGAAGCGCAAGCAGAAGCAGCGCGGGCAATGATCGGTGCCGATATGGGCCCAGACGTGAACAGTGCTACGTCCCCTGTTCACGGGGCGCGAAACCGCAAAGGTTGCACAGAGGTTGCAAAATAAGAAGCCCCGACCTGTTTTCGCAGGTCAGAGGCTTGAAATCAACGAATATCGTTTACTCCCACTCAGTACGACGAGAATCGCTTCTCGTCTATCTGGTGGTGTCTCGCCCACAAAAAACGGACGCAACGGCACTCTGCGGTACGCCACGGCACCAAACTGGGACAGCACTGCTCTCTTCCATGAAACTCAAATTCAACTCAGTGGTGTTGAGTTTCATTTTTGTCCCAGTTGCCGGCTGCGGAGCGAAAACGGCTGATTCGATCCCGAAATCAGTCCAGCTCGACCTGAAAAGCGGCTTGCCACCAGCGTAAGTTGCAAGTGAATAATCGCAAGTGGTTTACGCTTTGAGAGTAAACCGCAGCTCAACGCAATAAGCCATCTGAAGTATTCGTTTGGAATAAATGCAGATGGCTTGTTGCTAATCGGCTAAAGGTTGAAATTACTCTCTGCTGAGACAGTTTGTCCCAACAGGGGGCTGACCTCGAGAACTACAGGCTTTGAATTTCCGTACGGAACTCAAAATGGGTTGAAGGGTCCTCGTCGGGATCGTCTTCCCAGTTGACAGACTCATCGTACAAGAGGTTCTCGATTCTCTCGCCATTCTTGAGAACTATCATTTCGGAGAACCAGACCTCCTTGTCGAGCATGATGATGCCCGAATCCGTATGGAGGGCGATGGCCTGTGGATACTCAAGCTTTGCGACCAGGGAGCCTTCGCCATAGATATCTGCAACGTCGTTGACAACGGTAACAGCGACGATAGTCTCGTTGACTTCGAACGTGGTCGTATCAGCCCCCACTTCGGGGATGCTGAGCATTTCCTCCGAAGATTCAACAACTGACAGCAAGCCAAACTCTTCGAGCGTGCCGAACTCGTCAACGACGATGTTGTTCAGGAAGTTGTTGACGTCGATGTCAAAGCCCTCGAAGTGCAGGCGGACGGTATTCCAGCTGTTGTCGGGAGGAGCCGCCAGAACTGCATCGATAGTGAGCAGCTTGGAGCCCTTCATCTGCTTCAGGAGCAGCTCTTCTGCGTGGTTGAATCTTTTATTAGCGTGTTCCATTGCCATCACTTTCCCTTTCTGACGAAGTGTATCTTCAGGGACTTAATTCCAGGAGCGTTCCTCGCTTTCAATTCGACAACCGGGGATTTGCCCTTCGAAGAAGAAACAAGTCTATGGGAGACGATGCTGCCGTCTCTCATCCTGTACATCATGCCTTTGCCCTCGGTTGACATGGGGCTACCACACTCGGAGTTCCAGGACGGTCGTATACGCACAGCTCGATGTGGGTTGAGGCCCTTGGCCCTTCGTGCCGGAGAGGCACTTTCTTTCGCAAGGAAAAAGCCATTTGGCAAATCCGTTGCATCCGAATCGCCCTGTCTGAGGGCTAGACCGGTATTTCTAATGCAGGGAAGTTGCGAATCTACGACTTCCCTGCATTATTCTGCCTTCCTTCTCCTTCTTCCGTAAACCGCGCATGCCTGCTCTGTCTCGGAACCCTTCCTTGATTAATGCAACGAAAGAGATATAATCTCATTCAACGATTCGAAAGGAAAAGGAAATGCTACTGAACTTCACCGTGGGCAATTGGATGTCATACCGCGACGAGGCGTCGCTGAACATGGTCGCCTCGCTCGAGCGCCAGCATGCTCGGACGCTGGCCAAGATCCCCGGGTTCCGCAGCAAGAAGGCCCTGCCGGTTGCCGCTGTCTACGGAGGCAACGCGTCCGGCAAGACGGGCCTGTTCAAGGGGATGGCCGCGCTCAAGCACATGGTCACGGGCGAAATCGGCGTGGACGAGCTCCTTCCCATAGAGCCCTTCATGCTAGAGAGGGAATCGGCATCGGAGCCGACCGTCTTCGACGTCACGTTCCTGGCGGGCAGGACCGTCTACCGCTACGTCGTTGAGGCGACCCTGGATGGTGTTTCCTACGAGTCGCTCGAGCGCGTGCTCGAGAAGGAGAGTATCGACATCTTCGAGCGCGACGAGCTTTCGGAGGACGGCAAGTACATCTTCAACGAGTCATGCCTCGGTCCCTCCGACTTCCTGGAGTTCGTGGGCAAGTCGACCCGCCGCAACCAGACCTTCCTCGGCAGCGCCGTCTCCCAGAACGTCGAAACGTTGCAGGAGGCCTACGATTGGTTTGCCGACACGCTGCAGCTCGTAGGCGTGGAGTCCCATGCCTGGACCTTCGCCAACGCCGCGGGAACCCGCGAGGGCTTCTTCGAATATGCCGAGGACACGCTCTCCCGCCTGGACACCGGTATTTGCGGGCTGACCGGAGAGCGCCTCGATCTCGACGCGCTGCCGAAAAGCGCAAAGCTTCGCAAGAGAGTGGCCGGGCTCGAGGCCGACGAGATAATGACCTTGGTCATGGAGAAAGCTCCCGGTGACTACGGCTTCGAGATGATAACGGTGCACGTGGACGATGGGCATCCGGTGGTGGAGCGCATGCGCACCCTTCACCAGGGCGCGGACGGCGAGAAGCGCAGCTTCGGCCTGGGGATGGAGTCCTCCGGCACCCAGCGCCTGATGGGGCTGCTGCCCATGCTGTTCGACCTGCAGGGGTCCGATGACGCCGTGGGATCCAAGGTGTACGTCGTGGACGAGCTGGACCGGTGCCTGCACACCATGCTGACCACGCGCCTGGTGGAGGACTTCCTGGCCACCTGCGGGCCCGACACTCGCAAGCAGCTGCTGTTCACCACCCACGACCTGCTGCTCATGGACCAATCCCTGATGCGCCGCGACGAGATGTACATAGCCCAGCGCGGCGTGGACGGCAAGTCCGAGCTGGTCGGGCTCACCGAGTTCGACGGCATCCGCTACGACAAGGACCTTATCCGCAGCTACCTGGACGGCCGCTTCGGCGGCATCCCGATGCTGCGGGAGGAGGCGGCCCGTGGCTAGGAGATCAAATAAGGAATCGCTCAAGCGAAAGACGGGCGGCCGCGAGTACCGCGCCGTATGCTGGGTGAGCGCCGAGGGGCAAACGGAGAAGGACTACCTGCGCATGGACGCCTTCAAAGGCGCATCGATGGCGGTGAAGTTTCCCAAGGACGTCCACCCCGACAGGCGCAACCCCGCAGCGGTGCTCAAGCGCTTCCAGAAGGCGATGCGCACCGAGGACTTCCGCAAGGGAGACGAGGCGTGGATCGTGGTGGACGTAGACACCTGGGGAGACGTCGAGTTCGCCGAGCTGCTCTCCTGGGCGGCGAGCGACCCACGGCATCACCTGGCCATCAGCAACCCCAAGTTCGAGCTGTTCCTGGTGATGCACTTCGAGCGCGGCAACGGCTGCACCACGCCACAGAAGGTCGATGCCACCCTCAAACGCTACTGGCCCCGCTATGACAAGCGCGTGAGTGCCACCCGTTTCTCCCTCGACGAGGTCAAGTCAGCCGTCGAGGCGGCAAGAATGAAGCGGGCAGGCTGCCAAGACGCCTTCCCGGCGCCCGGCATGACCGACGCCCACCTGCTAGTCGAACGGCTGATTGAAGGGATGTAGGAGGCCAGATATCTGGGCTCAGGTTCTTCGAGGACGGGAGCGTGAAGAGATGGCTTTTGAGGCTGAGAGAGATTGACGGTGGGGGTGCCAATGAGTGACGACTTTAGCTTCACCATAAAGATACCTTGCGATGAGGATGGGTTTGTCTTATTGCAATGCCCTCAATGCGGCGAGTTCTTCAAGCTGAGACCGAATGATTACGAGTCGGATGACGCTTTGGAAGTCTGCTGTCCAGCCTGTGGCATCGTGTCCGACAGTTATCTGACCGAGGACGTCGTCGATCTTGCGATGACCATCGCGAAGAACAAGGCTTTCGAGGCGATTCGCAAGGAGATGAAGAAGCTCGAACGGCAGACCAAGGGCAAAGCAGTGTCGTTCAAGGCGGGCAGACCACCTAGACCTGATGACGAGCCTGTCTTGCAGCCTCTTATAGATGCGCTTGCCATTACGACCTGCAGGCACTGCGGAATGCAGTCGAAAGTGTCACGCCTTCTTTCAATGTCGATGTACGTGTGTCCGTTATGCGGGGTGAGCAATTTAATGATCGATAAGACCGATTTCAAAAAGACCCTATATCGCTTCAACCATGAAGCTAACATCCTCTTGCGCTCGAACTGGGAAGAGTCGCCTGCTCCCTTCAAGCGGTTCCTTGACCGCATTGAAGGCGAGCCAGTTATCAAGGAATACCTCGATAACTGTGTCAACAACCATACGCCTGAGGGTTTCGGTGCTGATGAAGACGTTCGGGAGGTAGCGGCGCAACCTGGGGTAACCTTCATAAATTTCAGCACAATACCCGAGGAAGAGAGCGCAGAGGTCTACCTCATCCTCAAGGCGGTGATTGCGCAGGACATTCATGGTAGAAGCTACTTCTACTACACCTTTGCGAGTGGAAACAAGTATCCCGACATGTACAAGGGTTTCTTGGACAAGGTCGTGTGGCGCCTTATCGCGAACATAACTGAGCACTTGACCATGATTGGAATAGAAATGGGACTCGACAACAGCGACTCCGTCACCAACAATATCGGCACTGTTCAGAACTTGCAGATGAATCAGGCGGCTGGTGGTTCGACCATCAATGCCACTCAAAACAATGGCATAAACGAAGCCCAGCTGAGCGATTTGCTCAACGCTATACTCACCGCTGCCGAGGATGAAATAGAGGATACGGAAAGCGTCGAAGACGTGCGCGATAGCGTAGAGATCATTCGGGTGCAGATGGAGAGCGGCGAGCCGAAACGTGGTGTGCTCAAAGGCACGCTTAGCGTTCTGCATGGAGTTAACGGTGGTGTGCAATTTGTTGCAGCGCTCGCGCAGATTATCGAATTCATTAACATGAGCGGCTTCCAGTTCCCTCTGCCTGGCTAAAGACTGCGGCCTCAACATAGTCGTCACCTTGTGACACGCTGCGACGATGTCCGTACCAGTTTGGTGCGGGCATCCTTATGTTTGCCCGCCTTACGAGACGAAAGGCAGGCAGGAACATGGACGGTGAGACCAATGGCGGCCAGGAAGCCACTTTCGGAATAATCCGGGGCCGTTTTCCGCCCGGATTCCGCCCGGCTCGGCATTCCGAAACCGCCTTCGGGACGCCTTCCCCCGGCGTTTTCGGATGGTTCTTTACTCCCTATTTCTGACCTGGCGTTTTGCGTTTTCGGTCCCCAGAAAACAGGGGGTGATTACAAAGTGATTACAAACCGGCCCCGCGACGCCCGCCGATCTCGCGAGGATAATATCGGGTGGCTTGCAAAACTGCCTCTGGGTCAACGCGGTTGAGCGTCCCTTAGTAGCCCTCAGAAGCGGGCTCCACCTTTTCGGGATAATCCGAATCGGTTTGCGCAGGTAAACAGGCAGAAAAGAGCCCCCGGAAAACCTCGTTTCCGGGGGCTCGCGCCCTTCGTTATTCCTCGAAGTCGCCGGTGGTTGTGTTCACCATCAGGTACCGTCGTTGACTGTTAATAGCTAAAATAATCCCAGTTCAAACAGCATTTTTTGGTCAAAAACTTATTCCCACTCGGTGGTTATAGTTTTGCCGTCTCGTCACTCCAGTTGCACCCAGTTTTCGGCGGCATCTCGAAGTGAGTGCCGCTGAATGACGCGACGTCGCGTTTCATCGGCTTCGGGGACAAAAGCTGGGACAACTTCAAAAACCATTTTCAAACTCAGAGTATTGAGTTTTTATTTTTGTCCCAAGGGGCACGGAGAGCCGCCTTTGGAGGCTCGATATCGCCGAAAAACGCCCGTTTTGAAACTCAACCGCCTTTGAGCCTGCAAACCACCAGCTTCAACAGTAAGTGAGTCGACGCGGGTGGCTTACGAGCCGTTCACAAAACCGCAGGCCACAGGTCTTTGTCAACGATAAGCAAAGTGAATAGTCTCAGGTGGCTTGCCCATGAGTTGGCGTAAGCCTGTTTAGCAAAAGGCTAATCGGACACGACAGGCCGCCCGCATGGCGACGGCGTTTCCCGTGCGGGCACAAACAGCCCTGCGTGCCCTGTCGCGCGATATCCCAATGCGACGTTCAGAACCCTACCCGCCAAGCAGCCACCTCGCGAAATTCAGCACGAGCACGCCCTCCCGGGTATGGGGCTCATGCCTCGTGCGAGTGATGAGAATCTTCGGGAATGCATCCCCGATGGATAGAATCGGCGCAATCTCCCTCTCGAGCGTCGAATCGGCGCCGATATCGTCGCTCACATACACTTTCCTTCCCGGTTTCGAAACTTGGAAGGCAGTATGCGCAAGGATGCGTCGAGGTGCGATCCCAGTCGTACCATGCCAGCAGAGATGTCGAGGCACATTCGTTCATGCTGCAATGCGGGCATCGGAGATGAAAAACAGCCCGTCGGGTAGTCATGGGCGTGCGGGAGCCCGCATCAGTAACCTGCCTCCTCGGTTGTCCCTTCTTTGCATGGTCGTCTACATAAAGGAGGAACCAGCCATGCAGATCAGCATGCTTGCCCTTCTTGGGTCACGGACCGGGGAGGCGAGGGCCTCCGTCGGGACCGCCCCGAGCAACCGGCATATCCAAGGAATGACAAGGCTCGATCGCTGTGCTGGTCAGGATGCCGAAGCGGGCCGTCCGCCAATCGGAATGCGGGTCAGGATGCTGCAACGTGATTCCAGCTGCAGGATACGGCTCCTTTGCGGTTGCCGCAAAACCTGCTGGCAACATTCTTACTATCCGAATGATGTACGCATCCCTTGGTATCGTTTCGCCTGACCAGGACCATATTCGGCGCCTCATCGGCCAGCTCGGCAGGCGCCTCTTCCACGCGTAATAGCCCTGGCGGGTCACCTATGCAACCAAAGATACAAAAGGAATCGAATGGCCAGAGAGGATTGCCCTTTCCGATGGTCGATTCTTGACAGGCAAACTCAAGCCTCGTTAATATTACATGGTTTGCCAGACCGAATTAACAAAGGAGGGGTGTCGTGGTTGGTCTTTTCCGCACGTGGATGAGCGCCTAGAAAGCGGCGCTGTTGTGGCGTCGCGCTGTTTTTCTGCACGCCATTTCACGATTGGACATAACCATGATATTTGAAACCTCTCGGCGCAGGTCTGTTTCGCTGTGCCATTCATGGCAATTTAAGATTTGTTTCGTATGGGGCGGGGAGCTCGTGTCGACATTGACGAGCTTGATTCTCCAAATGGGTCTCATTTGGCATATCGCCCTCACGACAGAATCATCTTCCCTCCTCTCCCTGGCATCGTTAGCAGGCTTTCTGCCGATTGCTTTGTTCGGAGTCCTTGCGGGCGCCGTTGTCGACAGGCTGCCTTTGAAACGTGTTCTCATCGGCGCCGACCTCTTCGTTGCCGCGGTGGGCGCCGCCTTGGCGATTGCCTCGTTGGCCGGCAGCTTACCTGCGTGGTCAATACTCATCGCCCTGTTTCTCCGCGCAGCTGGCACTTCGTTCTACACGCCGGCCTCCCAATCCCTCACGCCCCATCTCGCCCCGCCAGAGCATCTCGTTCGCCTATCGGGAGTGATGCAGGCGATTCAGTCCGCCGGATACATTCTTGGCGCCGCGCTCGCGGCAGTGATTTATCCTGTGGCGGGCATTACCGCCCCGATTTCCCTCCCCCTGCTGGCTGTGGCCATCGGCTGGTATGGCTCGGGGGGGGTTTTCCGGGGGGGGGGTTTGTCTTGGGGGGGGGCATTACCGCCATGATTGCCCTCGACGTGCTGGGGGCGCTTTTCGCTTCTCTAGCTGTCCTCGCCGCTCAGATAGACGCAGGAGGACTCGACGAAGCCGACCGCAGCTCGTCCTTTTCCAATAAAGTTCGAGAACTTTTCTCTGAGATTTCGGACGGCTACAAGCTGATCAGGGGATACAGGGGGCTGTTCGCCCTTCTTTGGTGCGGGTTCGTCTTCGCTTTCGCGTTCTCCCCACTCGCGGCATTGTTCCCAATAATGACCTTGGGACATTTTGGCGGTAGCACGGGGGATGCTGCTTTGGTGGAGGTCCTTTTCTCCGCAGGCATGCTGGCTGGGTCCGGCATTTTGGCGGCCACGGGAGGGTTCCGCAATAGGTCGCTCACCATGGTCGCCGCGATCGCCGGCTTCGGCGTCGTCGCAATCGCATCCGGATTGCTCGGCCCGTCGCTGTTCGCCGTTTTCCTACCGGCGAGCTTTCTTATGGGCGCATGCTCCCCGTTGTACGCGGGAACCCAGACTGCCCTTATGCAGGAGCAGATACCTCCTGAGTACCTAGGCCGCGTTTTCGGCCTCTACGGAACCATCATGGCGTGGGCCATGCCCATGGGCCTCGCGGCCCCCTCCGTTTTTGCGGATCTGCTTGGAGCTCCGTTATGGTTCGTCGGCTCTGGAGCGACCATGGTACTGCTTGCGATGGCTATGCTGCTTGCTCCGAGCGTCCGAAACGTGGGGAAAAGAGATACCGGGCGGATTCAATAGCCCAAGTATTCGAAAAAAAAGAGGCGGCAGCCATCGGTTCACGCGTCAGCCTTCAAGCCCTTGCGACGACGAGGTATTGCGCCGACATCCCACATCGCGCTCCTTATTCGTCGCCAACTATCATTTTCGGATTTGCCGGCTTGCGCAAGGTCAAAACGCTCGCGCCGGCAATTGGGCAAAGGCGAAAAATCGACGTGAGCAATCTTTTTTGGCATGGCTGCGCTTCCAGTAAAAGGCTAATACACAAAAGGCGGTTCAACCTATGGAACTCATAGTCAAAGCTAAAGACATCTTTTTGGAATATGCCGGCCGCGATATCCTGGATATCGAAGAGTTGGAAATCTACTCCTACGATCGCATCGGCTTGGTGGGAGACAATGGCGCAGGCAAAACCAGCCTGCTTAAAATTCTGAGCGGCAATCTTACCATTGCGGACGCCGACGTCAGGCGCTTCGGCAGCATTGCCCTCATCGGCCAACTCGATGAACTCGACCTTGATGCGGCTCAGGACAGTGGTGAGATGCTCTCCCGTCTCAACGTCGCCGGAGTGGCGCAGGAGACGATGAGCGGCGGGGAGGAAACACGCGCCAAGATTGCCTCTGCACTCTCCCAGCATGCAAGCGCGATCTTCGCCGACGAGCCTACGAGCCACCTCGACCAAGACGGCATCCGCCTTCTCGTCGGACAACTCAAGGCATTTGATGGGGCTCTGCTCATCGTGAGCCATGACCGTCATTTTCTCGACCAGGTGGTAGACAAGATCTGGGAGCTCAAAGACGGCGGTATTTCCGAATTCTGGGGTGACTACTCCGACTATCTGCGACAGAAAGAAGAAGAGCGCAAAGCTCAGGCGACTCGATACGAAGAGGCGATGCGCGAGCGCGATCGCCTCGAAGCCGCCATCGAAAAACAACGGAAAAAAGCACGGCAGGTCGACGCCAAGCGGAAGGCTGCGAAAAAAAGCAACGAGTATGCAGGTCGATTGGGGCATCAGAAAGCAACCGGCACCAAACAGAAGAGGATGTACCAGGCGGCTAAGGACATGGAGAAGCGCCTCGAAGCGCTCGAAGGGATTGAGGCCCCAGATAGCATTCGCGCCGTGCGGTTCCGCCAGAGCAAGGCCCTGGAACTGCATAGTAAATTTCCCATCTCGGCAGACGATTTCAGCTTGAGCTTCGGCAACTGCATGCTCTATGACCACGCGAAATTCGAGATACCGCTCGGTGCCAAAGTGGCCATCACCGGTGGCAACGGTACAGGAAAGACCAGCCTGCTGAAGGCAATCGCTCGACGCGCCGACGGTATCAACATCTCTCCCAAGGCAGAGATCGGTTACTTCGAGCAAACAGGCTACAAGTTCGACGCCCGTCAGTCTGCGATCTCGTTCATGCAGGATGGTTGCGAGTACAGCATGACCGAAATTCGAGGCATCCTCGCCTCTATGGGAATCGGACCGCGCGACCTGACAAAGGACGTTGGCGTTCTCTCGGGAGGCGAAGTCATCAAGCTGCTACTCGCGAAGATGCTGCTGGGCAGATACAACATCTTGCTCATGGACGAGCCTGGAAATTACCTGGACATCAAGAGCGCCGAAGCCCTCGAGCAGATGATGAGCGCCTATGCCGGAACGATAGTGTTCGTCTCCCACGATAAGAGGCTGGTCGAGAACGTCGCAGACATTGTCTACGAAATAAAGGACACCAAGCTAGTCAAAATCTTTCAGCGCGAATAGCCCTAAATGAGCAAGAAATAATCCCCGAACGGAGACAAGGGAGTAAAACGGCAAAGAAAGAGCCTCCGTCCCAACGCAGGGAACGGAGGCTCTTTAATCGCTTTTACTCATCTCCGTCGCTGGTGGCTTTGTCATGACTCTCGTACGAAACGAAACTCAGCGGCATAGTGCGGCACTCAAAATCGCAGGTCAGAACCCTGTCGTCCTACTCCCACTCGATGGTCGCGGGCGGCTTGGACGTGATGTCGTAGCACACGCGGTTGGCGCCGGGGACCTCGGCCACGATACGGCCGGAAATGCGGGCCAGCACGTCGTAGGGCAGCTTGGCCCAGTCGGCGGTCATGGCATCGCTGGACTCGACGGCACGCAGGATGATCGGGCGCTGGTAGGTACGCTCGTCGCCCATGACGCCCACGGACTTAATGTCGGGCAGAACCGCGAAATACTGCCAGCAGCTGTGCTCGGAGTTGCGCTCGCCGGTCTGCTCAAACAGACGCTGGTTGTAGGCGTCGAGCTCCTCGCGCACGATGGCGTCGGCGTTCTTGAGAATCTCGAGCTTCTCCTTGTCGACCGCACCGATGATGCGGATGGCCAGACCCGGGCCCGGGAAGGGCTGACGGAACACGATGTGAGCCGGCAGGCCCAGCGCCAGACCAAGCGCGCGGACCTCGTCCTTAAAGAAGTGATCGAGCGGCTCGATGAGGTCGAAGTGCACGCCATCGGGGAACGGGATCAGGTTGTGATGGCTCTTGATGGTGGCCGTCTTGCCGTCCGTCTTGCGAGCGCCGGACTCGATGATGTCGGGGTAGATAGTGCCCTGAGCCAGGTACTTGACCGGCTTGCCATCGGTCTCGAGCTGCTGCGCCACGGCGAAGAACTCTTTCCAGAACTGCGTACCGATGATGCGGCGCTTCTCCTCGGGCTCGGTCACGCCGGCCAGAAGCTCGGCATAGCGGTCCTCGGCGTGGACGTGAATAAAGTCGACGTCGAACTGCTTGGTGAAGACCTCCTCCACCTGCTCGGGCTCGCCCTTGCGCAGCAGGCCGTGGTTGATAAACACGCAGGTCATCTGCTTGCCCACGGCGCGAGCGCCCAGCGCAGCTACGACGGAGGAGTCGACGCCACCGGACAGGGCCAGAATCACGCGGTCGTCGCCGACCTTCTCGCGGAACTCGGCCGTCATGGTCTCGACCAGGTCGTCCATGCTCCAGTTGGGCTCCAGGCCGCAAATCTCAAACAGGAAGTTGCTCAGCAGCTGCTGACCGTACTCGGAGTGCTTGACCTCGGGGTGGAACTGCGTGGTGAAAATCTTGCGCTCAACGCACTCCATGGCGGCAACCGGGCACACGTCGGTGCTGGCGGTAACGGTAAAGCCCTCGGGCACCTCGGACACGGCGTCGCGGTGGCTCATCCACACGGTCTGCTCCATAGGCGTGGAGTTAAAGAGCTTGGCGCCGGCCGTACGCGTGATGGTGGCGCGGCCGTACTCGCCCACCTCGGAGTGGCCGACCTTGCCGCCGAGCGTCACAGCCGTGATCTGATGGCCGTAGCAAAAGCCCAGGACAGGAAGGCCCAGGTCGAAGATGGCAGGATCGATGGACGGAGCGTCCTCGGCATACACAGAAGCCGGGCCGCCGGAAAGGATGAGCGCAGAGGCGTTCATCTCGCGAATCTCATCGGCCGAGATGTCGCAGGGAACGATCTCGGAATACACGTTGAGGTCGCGGACGCGACGGGCAATGAGCTGACCGTACTGCGCACCAAAGTCGAGTACGAGGACCTTTGCGGAAGCCTTTTGATCCATGGTTTCCCCCTCTTGTTGGCGGGGAGCCGGTGCCCACCCGCGCGAATAAACGAAAACAGCTTTCATAGTGTACACGTTATATGGGGTTTCTCGTCCCTCGCAGCCATCAGCGCACGGCAAACGCACGACCTGGGCCCCTATTTGACAACAATTGAAGTGTTTTCAAACGTTACAGATGATGTAATACGTTTGAACATTGGACGCCCTGTGCCACAATACTGCCGAACGACTCCGCCTCTGCGGCGGCAAATACGATAGGAATTCCAGCATGAAGCGCATCCTTCTCATCGCCACGGGCGGCACCATCGCATCGACCGAGGACGGCAACGGCCTCTCCCCCGCCCTGACCGGTGAGGAGCTCGCCCAGAGCGTCCCCGAGATCTCGGGCCTCTGCGAGCTCGACGTGGTGCAGCCGATGAACATCGACAGCACCAATATGCGCCCCAGTGACTGGATGCGTATCCGCGACGTCATCGTCGAGGGTTATGCCGACCACGACGGCTTCGTGATTCTGCACGGCACCGACACCATGAGCTACACCGCGGCAGCGCTTTCCTACCTGATTCAGGACAGCCCCAAGCCCATCGTGCTCACCGGCTCGCAAAAGCCCATGGGCAATCCATTTACCGACGCCAAGCTCAACCTGTACCAGAGCCTGCTCTATGCGCTCGACGAACACTCGCACGACGTCTCGATCGTGTTTGGCGGCGTAGCCATTGCCGGCACGCGCGCTCGCAAGCAGCGCACCATGAGCTTTAACGCGTTCATTAGCGTCAACTATCCGCCCATTGCCTATATCCGCAACGACCGCATCGTGCGCAACGGGCTTCACGGCACGCATCAGGGCGAAAACCCGGTGCGTTTCTACGACAGCATCGATCCGCGCGTATGTGTGCTCAAGCTTACGCCCGGCGTAAACCCGGGCATCCTCGACGCCCTTGCCGATGGCTACGACGCCGTGATTCTGGAGACCTTTGGCATTGGCGGTATCCCCGAGTTTGGTGAGTCGGGCGAGTCGTTCCAGGAGGCGATTTTCCGCTGGGTCGATTCGGGCCGCACCGTCGTTATGACCACGCAGGTCCCCGAAGAGGGCCTCGATCTGGGCGTTTATGAGGTCGGCCGTGCTTACGCCGATCATCCGGGCATTCTGCGCGGCGACGACATGACCACCGAGACGCTCGTGGCCAAAACCATGTGGGCACTCGGCCAGTCACGCGATGCCGCCGAAATCCAGCGCCTGTTCTACAGCCAAGTCAACCACGACCGCATCCCGATGGCGTAATCCCAAGGGCAGATCTACGTATCGCAGCCTCAAACGGCAGGTGGTCCCCCTCGGGCCGTGCAAAAAACGGAGTATTCTGCAATTTCCCCGACGGAGACATCAAATCAACTGCTTATTTGGCGGGCTTTTAGTGTGAAAAGGCCGTTTTGTAAATAGTTATTCCTCGTTTTTTATTAAGTGTGTGGATTAACTAGTGCCAAAAACGCAATGCAACCCATTCGAACTGCCGTCTACGGATGAACAGCTGCTGAATACTCGCGATTTTGCACATCGCAGCCGGGGGGACCTGCCCAAAGGGCGCCAAATAGCATCGAAAACGTCCTATTCGATGCCTTCGAGAAGCTCTGACACCGTCAGGCCGAGTGCGGGCGCAATCTTAAATAGAACCTTGAGCGTGAAGTTTGCCGTTCCGTCTTCGATTCTGTCGAGATAGGGGCGGCTGATTCCTGTCGCCACACAAAAATCGACCTTGGAGATACCAAGGTCCCTGCGCGTCTCTTCGACCCGCCTGCCAAGAATCTGTTTCGCACGTTCGTCCATGCAGCCGAGTTTGAAATGGAGCCGAACAAAAACGTAAACTATAGTTTACGTTTTAACGAATACACAGGAGTTTTCTATGTCGGGTTCTTCGATTTACGTACGGCGCACAGACTGCCGCCGGCGCGCCACGCCGATTGCTCTTGTCGTTATCGAGGCCGACCAGCTTACGCCCGACGAACGCACGGCCCTTGCGCTACTGACGAGCCGTGTCGCCACGGCGCTGCTTTCCAATCCAAAGCAAGGCGACCTCGCACGTCTATGCCAAGAGCGCGGCTGCACGCTCGACCAGACCGCTGTTATCGCCACCACCCCGCAAGGACTCCCCCTGCTCCTAGAAGCCACCGTCGCCCTAACCTTGCGCGGCGCGGGATACGAAAACGAGGCCGCCGCCGATGTGGTCTTTCAACCACGATCGAGCGGCGGCCTCGCAGCAGCCATCGAATATGCTTGTAGGCTCGTTGCCTAAAGGAACAAGCTAGAATCCCAGTCCAAAGCCCGTGCCAGTAATTGCCGAATACATAAAGTAGACGTTAATCACATTAAGGAACACGCCCGTGATGCAGCCGTTGCGCAGATAACGCTCACACGTTAGTCGCGCCATCACGGCAGAGTCGTCGTTGTTCTTAGCCTGACGACCGGCGGTAAAGTACGTCGCCACGCCGAGCAGCAGGTTGAGCACCGGAAGTGCCAGCAGCTCGTAGCTCTTGCCCCAGCGCGTCACCTCGCCGGCGGCATTAAACTTCGTTGCCACCTCGGGACCAATGTTGGGGATAACAAACGCTGCGACCACCAGCGGAAGCACCGCAAGCACCAGCAGCGCGACGCCCATGTAGCCGGCTTTTTTGCCATATTTAAACATGCGCGTCGTCCTTACACGTTAAAGCGGAAGTGCACGACGTCGCCATCAGCCATGACATACTCTTTGCCCTCGATGCGCAGCTTGCCGGCGGCCTTGGCGCCCTGCTCGCCGCCGAGCTCGATGTAGTCGTCATAGCCAATGACCTCGGCCTTAATAAAGCCGCGCTCAAAGTCGGTGTGGATGACGCCGGCAGCCTGCGGGGCGGTTGCGCCCCGACGAACCGTCCAGGCCTTGACCTCCATCTCGCCGGCCGTAAAGAACGACTGCAGACCGAGCAGCTTATAGGCCGCCTGCGCGAGCACGTCCAGACCGGGCTGCTCCAGGCCCAAGCTCTCCAGGTAGTCGGCCGCATCCTCGGGATCGAGCTCGGAAAGCTCGGCCTCAATCTTGGCGCAGATCGGCAGCGGCTTGACGCCGTCGATGGGCGCCAAGTCCTCGTTGAGCATGTCCTCATCTACGTTGGCCACATACAGGATGGGCTTCATGGTGAGCAGGAACAGGCCCTTGGCAGCGGCACGCTCCTCGTCGGTCATCTCCATGGATGCGGCGCGCTTGCCCTCGTTGAGCCAGGCAAGCAGACGCTTGGCGACCTCGAACTTGGGCATGAGCTCCTTGTCGCGCTTGGCCTCCTTCTCGAGCTTGGGCAGCTGCTTCTCGAGCGTGCCCATGTCGGCCAGGATGAGCTCGGTCATGATGGTGTCGGCGTCGCCGGCGGGGTCGACGAACTCGCCCGTACGACCCACCTCGCGCATGACGTTGGGATCCTTAAAGTAGCGCACGACCTCGCAGATGGCGTCGGTCTCGCGAATGTTGGCCAGGAACTGGTTGCCCAAGCCCTCGCCCTCGTTGGCGCCCTTCACTAGGCCTGCGATGTCGACGAACTCGACCGTTGCCGGCACGATGCGGCCCGGGTTGACGATGTCGGCAAGCTTTTGCAGACGGCTATCGGGCACGTCGACGATGCCCACGTTAGGGTCGATCGTGGCGAACGGGTAGTTGGCGGCAAGGCCGGTCTTTTTGGTAAGCGCGGTGAACAGCGTCGACTTGCCCACGTTGGGCAGGCCCACGATACCGATGGAAAGGGACACGACAGCTCCTTTTGGTACAAGTATTTCAAACTGCATAAGTATAGCGCCGCCGCAGCATCCGGGCGAATCCGGACACCGCAGCGGCACGAATGAAGCAGAGATAGGGATCGCTGACTAGTCCGCGAGCTTTTCCACCTGGTCGAGCATCTTGTTGAGCTTTTCCTTTGCCTCGGCCTTGACCTTCTGGGCTTCTTCGTGGGCCTTAGCCTTCTGGGCGGCCTTTTCCTCGGCCTCGGGATCGACGACGACCAGGTTGGATGCATCATGCTCAACCAGCTTGAGCGCATGCTCGGGACACACCTTGACACAGGCTCCGCAACCCAGGCAATACGTTGACTCCAGCGCAAAGCGACCGCTTCCCACCAGATCGCAGGCAAACGTGGGGCACACGTTGACGCACTCGCCGCACGACGTGCACTTGTCAAAATCGCACTCCGGCGTACTCACCTGCATATTCTGGGCAAGTTCGGGGTGATTCTGCAGCGTCGAGAGCACCAGCTGACGCCCATGGGTGAGCGAACGGCGACGCTTGGTCGTCGTGGTGCCGCACATGGTGTTGAGCGTGCGCTCGAGCTGCGTGATCTGGTGACGGTGGGCCTTGAGCTTCTGCGTCACCGAAGCCAGTGCCGCCGTTGCCGGGTTGAGCTTGGTCACGGTCAAGCCCGTGGTGCGGGCGATCTTTTCCATGTACTCCTTGCGCTCGTACTCGCGGCGCTTGTGGCATTTGAGACTCTTGGGGTCGACCTCCAGGCCCATACCCGTACCGGCCCACTCCTCGGCAGTGGCGATGGCCTCGCCCAGAATATCCTCGCCACCGGTGTTGCGGCACTTATCGCACACGCCCAGCGGCAGGTAGACGCTCACGTTGGGATAGTCTGCCAGCACCGAGAACCAGGTCTCGGCCGTAATATCGCCCACGCAGGCGACGACGACCTCGTTCTCTCGCGGCATGCGCTTAAGGGCACGCGTGCAGGTAACGTAGGCGGTCTCGTGGCTCGTGGCAGCCGAGACAATGTCGTCGTAGAGGTTTTTGGGCGCCAGGCGCGGCGAGATAATCGCCTCAGTCGGGCAGGCAGCAGCGCACAGGCCGCACTTGCGACAGGTATCGAGGATCTCGATAGCGTCCTCTTCGACCTCGACGGCGTTGACCGGGCACACATCCATGCACGCGGTGCAGCCGCTCTTCTCGTTTTTGCAGGCCAGGCACGGAATGGTGTTTCCGCGCGGGCGCTCCTTATAGTCGGCAGGATTCCACTGCGGCGTCGACGGATCGAGCGCGTCAGTCACGCCGCCAAGCGGGTTTTTAAGAAAGTCGAAACCCTTGCTGATCTCGATAATGTCATCAAACAGATCGTGTTCCTGCGCCATGCGCGGCCCCTCCCTGAGCAGTGCAAACAAGCAAGAGATAATGATACGCTATCGGCCCACGCCTCGGGCAAATTACACGCGGCGCATCTTTGCGGCAAATAGCCCATGGCCTATCGCCGCCCCGATTGCACAAGGTCAATCAAGCGCCAAGCTATGCCTCGCACATGAGCTGCACGAGCTTCTGTTTGGTCACCTTGGCCTGCTCGTTGGCCATATTGCGCTCGTTTCTAAAGACCGCATCCGCAACGCTCATCAGGTCGGCATCCGAAATCTCGCCAAGGCCCAGCTCCTCAAGCGTCGTCGGCAGACCGACGCGTTGGCAAAACTCGAGCACCTGATCAAGCTCGGGCGCACGCTCCAGGCGCAGCTGCACCACCAGACCAAATGCCACGGCCTCACCATGCATGGCCTTGCACTCGGGCAGAATCGTCAGGCCGTTGGCGATGGCATGGGCAAGCGCTAGGCCACCGCTCTCAAAGCCAACACCCGAGAGCAGAATATTGCACTCGATCAGGCGCTCAACCGCCGGCGATGTACGCCCCTTTTTGAGATCGCGCTTGGCAGCGACGCCGCATTCCATAAGCGTGTCGTAGCAGGCACGTGCCGCGACCAGCGCCAAGTGCCCCGACGCGCCACCGTGCTCGTTGGCGCCGTGCGCCGCGGCGCACGAACGCGCCTCGAAATACGTTGCCAGCGCATCGCCCATACCAGCGACCGTCATACGCAGCGGGGCCGCCGCGACCACGTTGGTATCGACCACGACCAAGTCTGGATTCTTCTCGAGCATCAGGTAGCGGTCGAACGACCCATCCTCGTGATACAGCACCGAAATCGCGCTGCACGGACCGTCCATCGAAGCCGCCGTGGGACATACGCACAACGGCAACTCGGCATAAAACGCAACGGCCTTGGCGATATCGAGCATCTTGCCGCCGCCAATGCCCACCACCATGTCGCAATACTCGGCCCGGGCTTCCTTGGCCATTTCGACAACGGCATCTTCCGTACACGGACCGTTGTAAATCTTAAAGAACGGCTCGCTTAGATCTTCATCCAGAAATCCATCGACAATCTGCCTGCACAGCCGATCCTCGGTGCCCTGGTCAAACAAGACATAGGCAGCGCAGCCCAACCATGACAAATACCTGCCCTGACGCGAAAGTTCGCCCGGCCCCTGAACATACCGGCCGGGACCGCCATAAACCATAGGAAGCGCCATACGCGAATCCGCCCTTCATCAAACAAAGATTGATGCAAAGTAACCTGTCCCCCCTGCACCAACTCGTGCATTGGAACAGGTTACTTTGCACCATAGCAAAAAGGGGCAAAGCCATCTGCCGGCTTTGCCCCTTCCTTAGCTTGATTTACTCATCCATGAGATAGTAGTGGCCCAGCGCGTCGGCACCCAGGATGGCGTTTGCGACCATCTCGGGCGTCACCTCAAACGGCATGTTGCACATGGTGTCCTCGGGCGCGCACGCGGCCTCGGCAACGACCATGGCCTGCTCGCGCGTAAGCTCGGCAACGCCAAGTTCCTTCATCGTGACCGGCAGGCCCAGCTCAATGCAGAAGCCCAAGACTTCCTCGAGTTTCTCAGTCGGAGCATCCTCGAGTACCAGCTGGACGATGGTGCCAAAGGCGACCTTCTCGCCGTGATACATGCCGTGGCACTCGGGCAGCATCGTCAGGCCATTGTGGATGGCATGAGCAGCAGCAAGGCCCGAGCTCTCAAAGCCAATGCCGGAGAGCAGCGTGTTTGCCTCGATGATGTGCTCCACGGCAGGCGTCAGCGCACCTTTCTCCAACGCGACCTTGGCCTTCACGCCATCGGCCATAAGCGTCTCGTAGCAGAGCTTGGCAAGTGCCAGACCAGCCATACCGCCCTTGCCGCCGGCGCAAGTGCCACCGTCGGCATCATGCGTCGCCTGGGCCTCAAAGTAGGTTGCGAGCGCATCGCCCATACCGGAAACCGTCAGGCGCACCGGGCTCGCCGCGATGACCGTCGTATCCATAAGGACAATGTTGGGGTTTGCCTTAAGGAAGAGATACTTGTCGAACTGGCCGTCATCGGTATAGAGCACCGAAAGCGCCGAACACGGGGCATCGGTCGAAGCAATGGTGGGGCAAATGATAACCGGGGACTCCAGGTAATAGGCAACGGCCTTCGCGGTGTCGAGGATCTTGCCGCCACCGACGCCGACGATGATGTCGCAACCGTTGTCACGGGCGAGCGCAACCAGGCGATCGACCTCGCCCTTGGAGCACTCGCCGTTAAAGTCCTCAAACAGCAGCTCGGCCTTAGCCTCGGCAAAGCCGCCCTCGATCTTGGCACCGACGCGCTTCTTGCCCGAAGGCGTCACGATGACGAGGGCCTTAGCGCCGAGCGGCTCGACATAGGAGCCGAGCTTGGCGAGCTCGTCCGGACCCTGGATGTACTTGCTGGGGCTATTGAAAATTGCAGCCATAACTATCCCATTCTCTAAAAGAAAAAAGAAAGGGGCTCCGTACAGATACGTGCGGAGCCCCTCGTTACGATAACAAGAGTCGATTAGAAATCGATGTCGGTGTCGTAGTAGCAGGCCTTGAGAATCTTCTCGAAGTCGGCAGCCTTGGTCTCACGCGGGTTCTCGGGCGTGCAGGCGTCGGTCTCGGCGTTCGCGGCAATCTCGGGCAGCTTGGCGAGGAACTCCTCCTCGGAAACCATCTGCGGGTTCTCGGCGTCGACCTTCACGCCGCCATTCGCGTAATCCTTGATGGACTGCGGAATGTTGAGCTGGTCGTTGAGGTCGCGAATCTTCTGGACGAGCGCAGCGATGAGCTCCTCGTTGGTCTCGCCGGGAAGGTGCAGGATCTCCTTGGCCACGTAAGCGTAACGCTCGGCAGCACGCGGGTCCTTGGAGTTCCACTGGATGACCTTGCCCAGGTACATGGCGTTAGCAGCACCGTGGATGATGTGGCCGTTCTCGAAGGCAGCACCGGTCTTGTGAGCCATGGAGTGAACGATGCCGAGCAGGCCCGAGGAGAAGGCGATACCGGCGATGCACTGAGCCTCGTGCATGTGCTGACGGGCCTCATGGTCGCCAGCATAGGACTTGGGCAGCCACTCGACGATCTCGCGGATGCCGTGCAGGGCGTTGGCGTCGGTGAACATAGAGGCGCAGGTGGAAACGTAAGCCTCCATGCAGTGGGTCAGAGCGTCCATGCCGGTGTGAGCGCACAGCTTGGCGGGCATGGTGTAGGTGAGCTCCGGGTCGACGATGGCGACATCAGGGGTGATGTTGAAGTCGGCCAGCGGGTACTTGATGCCCTTGGCGTAGTCGGTAATGACGGAGAACGCGGTGACCTCGGTAGCGGTGCCGGAGGTAGAGGAGATGGCGCAGAAATGAGCCTTCTGACGCAGCTCGGGGAAGCTGAACGGCTGGATAATGTTGTCGAAGGACTCCTCGGGATACTCGTAGAAGACCCACATGGCCTTAGCAGCATCGATGGGCGAACCGCCGCCGATAGCAACGATCCAGTCGGGCTCGAAGTCGCGCATAGCGGCTGCGCCCTTCATGACGGTCTCGATGGAGGGATCGGACTCGACGCCCTCGAACAGCTTGACCTCCATGCCGGCCTCTTTGAGGTCGGCCTCAACGTCCTGCAGGAACCCGCCGCGGCGCATAGAGCTGCCGCCAGAAACGATGATGGCCTTCTTACCCTTGAGGTTCTTCACCTCGTGGCGAGCGCCCTCACCAAAGTACAGATCGCGAGGATTGGTAAAACGTCCCATACTGTGCCTCCTAAACAAGCCCCTCTTAGACTTGCGTATATAACGGAGCACCCAATTGGCTCCGTTAGGACCGGTTTGCGCGTTGCCGGCGATGACAATGCGCGATGTCTAAACGTCTCAACGCTCAGACAAACACTATTTTACCGTTCTGGTTGGTCAGTTATTCACCTAAAGCCGCCAATGATGAAACGTTTTTTCTATCCCTGAAGACCCTTGTGCGGCATTCATACTCCCAAGCTGGGCAAACGTTTTATCAAGGTTGACCACATATCCCGGGCAGGACGGTGCCCCTCCAAAATGTGCCCCGTTCGCCGCCAAAAATCGACCGTTTGCGGCACCGTGATACCACTCAGTCGTCCAAGGTGCCGACATTTGTGCGACATCCGTCTTCGTGGTGCAAAGGTGCATGTCCAAGTGCGGCACCCCCGGTGTGCCACATGCGGGTAAACTAGAACCTTATATAGAGACATTTGAACCCTAACCGCAGCAAAGGAGGCCCCATGGCATTCGATCCCATTCAAGAGGATTGCCATCGCCTCGTTCTTGAGGCCTTGCGCCGCGACAACATCCCGCTCACCGACGGTGCCGCCGTAGAGCGTCTGATGGAACAATTCACCCGCAACCCCGCACCGCTCATCGTGCACGACCGCGACCGCGCCGGGCACCTCATTGCCAAGGTGGTCGAGGCTGTCGACTACCGCATTCCCTTTATCCCTGACGATACCCAGGCAGAGCAAGAAGAGGCAGCTGCCGAGAACATGCTCCGCGAGGCAGCCGCGCTCGACCCGGCCAACTGGGATGCCCAGCGCATGCTGACCGCCCTCACCGCCAGCTCCAACGAGGAATACGTACAGTACTTGGCATCCAAGCGCGATGAAGTCGAGCATGACCTGGCGCTCAAAATCGCCTCGGCGCAGGACCCCTACGAGCGTGAGGCCGCTGGCGACCTTATGCGCCGCCCCTACCTGCGCTGGCTTGCCGCCTTGGCATCGCGCGCGCTCATTAGCGGACGCTACCGCATGTCGCTCCAAGCCGCGAATCGCAGCTTGGACTTTGCGCCCAACGACCCCGCTGGTGTCCGCCACACCGCGATGCTCGCTATGGCAAAGCTCGAATACCCCGCCGAGGAGCTCAAGCGATTTCGCTCTGCCCACTCCGTCCCCTATCTCGCCAACACGCCGCTGCGCCGTCGTCCCAAAGATGCGGAGCGCGACTTGGACCCGTGGACGCTCATCGCGCTGATGAGCGCTGCCTGGCGCGAGCTGGACTACGAGGGCGCCGAGCACTACCTGCGTATCCTTGTGCGCTCATGCCCGCACGCGGCCGAAGCACTCTACTTCCAAACCGAGTTTCCCGATGGCGTCTATGCCCGCGTCAACGTGGATGCGGGCTCCACCGACGAGCTTGTCCTTGCGCTGTCCGAAGCGACGCCGGTTCTGCAGGAGGGCCTGGGCGCCCCCGACAACGCCAGCTTTGCCGCCTGGGTCGCCACCAACGATATCGTGCGTTCCCAGATCGACGAGCGCATCCTGCGGGCGGCCGAGCAGGGCCTGCCGTTTAAGGGAGGAGACCTCTAATGGATCCGAGCGTCTACATCCCCGCCTACCTGGAGCGCGCCTACCTTGCGTCGCACCCCGAACTCACCGATGCAGCACGCGAGCTTGTCCATAACGACGTGAACGTCAACCCTCATAAGTATGCGCAGACCGAGCATGCCCAGGCACTGCTGTCCTACGCCGGTGTTCATCGCCACCTGCTCGACGAGCTCCATCGCATCGAGGACATGGGCAGCGACGAGGAGTTCGAGCAGACGCGCAATCGTCTGTTCGACGATATGCGCGATGAGCTGCTCAAGATCGTCCGCATCGATGCGCATGTCCTCGACGCGCAGCTGCTCGCCATCATTTTGGCGGACACGCCCGTCGACGCCTGCCTGGGCGACCTGATGAAGCTCGAGGCGACCACGGCCGATTACCTGCAGCAAAGCGTGCCCGGGTTCGACATGGAAGCCCCGCACTACTGGGCCAATAATGTTTTGACCGACGGTGTCACCGCAGCAGACCTTACCGTGAGCGAGCCGGCTCTTATCGGGTGGCTCCACACGCTCGAGGCCATCTCGCAGCTGTGCATGGCGAGCGCTCGTTACCGTGCCGCCGCCAACTATTCTCGCCGTGTTCTTAAGGCGGAGGGCTATCCCACCCGAGCTGCAGGCACCGTGCTACTCGCCCTCGCTCGTCTGGAAGACGAGGACGGCTTTTTTGCCCTGGCCCACCAGCTCGAGGAACAGATGGGGGCCGATGTCCTCGAGGACTCCCCCTGGTACCTGCTCGCCCGCACGATCTTGCTGTTCAAAACGAACAAGATGCGCCCGGCCACACGCGCGCTGCGCGAGTTTGCCAACCGCTGCGAGGGCGGCGCGTTCTTTTTGCTGAACCCCACGTATCAGACACCGTACCTTCCCTGCCGGCCCGAGCCGCACGACCCCTGGGACCTTTCGCATCAGGCAGTTTGGGAAGCCGACGGCATCATCTCGGATACTCCCGACTTTGCCCCCTGGGCCAGCGCTTGCGAAGACGTATCGCAGCTTGCCCAGGAATTTGCGCGCCGCTACGGTTTTTAGTGACGCACTCGACCCGACCATGTCGTTTACGTTAGGAACGGTTTCATGAACCTCCGCTCATCTCTCGCCTGTACCTCGAGCGATATCGCTCGCTGGGGACTGCGCTCTGTCCTCAAACGCCAGGGCGGCGTACTCCCCGGCCGCATCGCCATGAAGATCGACCCCGAGCTGCTAAGCGACCTCGCCGGCCTTATCGACCGCAGCGTGGTGATCACCGGCACCAACGGCAAGACCACCACCTCCAACCTCATCGCCGACGCTGTTGCCGCCAGCGGTGCCACCGTGGTATGCAACCGCGCCGGCAACAACATGGAGCCGGGCGTGGTGGGTGCACTGCTCGAGGCGCGCAGCGGCCTCAAGCGAGCCGGCGGCAAGCGCGTGGGCGTTTTTGAATGCGATGAGCTCTACACCGTGCGCGTCCTGCCCAAGCTCAAGCCGACGTACTTCGTGCTGCTCAACCTGTTCCGCGACCAGCTAGATCGCTATGGCGAGATCGATCACACCCAGGAGGTCATCGCCCACGCGTTGGAGCTTTCGCCGGCAACGACGCTCATCTACAACGCCGACGACCCGCTGTGCGCCTCGATTGCCGCGCGCGTTCCCAACGCGAGTATTGCCTTTGGCATCGATGGCGCCACCAACACCGAGTCCGACCGTATTAGCGACTCGCGCTTTTGCTCACAGTGCAACGCCCCGTTGGAGTATGACTACGTGCAATACGGCCAGCTCGGCGCCTACCATTGCCCCTCGTGCGGCTGGGCCCGCCCTGTGCTTGTCCGTCGCGTGACGGGCGTGGAGCTCGGCTGCGACGGCTACGACTTTGACCTGGTCTTTGGATCTGCGCCCGACGCGGCTGCCGCACACATCGCCACACGCTACAACGGCCTGTACATGGTCTACAACGTTGCCGCCGCCTTTTTTGCCGCGCACGAGTTGGGCGTGGATACGGCGCTTCTACAGCCTACGCTCGATGCCTACGTCCCCGCCGGCGGACGTATGGGGCGCTGGGATATCGCCGGCCGCACCGTCGAGGCCAACCTGGCTAAGAATCCCGTAGGCTTCGATCGACAAATCCAGTCCATCAAGACGGCAGGCGGCAGACTCTGCGCTTTCTTCCTCAACGACAACGATGCCGACGGCCACGATGTATCGTGGATCTACGACGTCGACTTTGAGCGCATCGCCGACACGCCGGGTCTTGTCGCCTTTGCCGGAGGCACGCGCGCGCACGACATGCAGGTGCGCCTCAAGTACGCCGGCATCGATGCCGCGATTATCTCGGACGTCGCGCAGGCGATCGGCGCCGTGGCAGACGAGGCCGCCGATGACACCTTCTACGCCGTCGCCAACTACACGGCCTTCCCGCCGCTGGTCAAGGAACTCGACGGACTGAAGGGCGCCACTGCCGACGCTGTTGCCGGGCGCGCCGTAGCCCGTGCCGACGGCAGCGCTCTTCCTGTCGGCATCGCGCCAGTCGAGCTTTCGCGCCCGCTGCGCATCGTCTACCTGTATCCCGATGCCCTTAACCTCTATGGCGACGGCGGCAATGTTATCGCGCTCGAGCGCCGTTGCTCCTGGCGTGGCATTCCCGCGCGTGTAGACGAGGTCCGTATGGGCGAAACGCTTGATTTGACGGACGCCGATATCGTCATGATGGGTGGCGGCTCCGACCGCGACCAGCTAGCCGTGGCACACGAGCTGCTCGCCCAAAAAGACAAGGTAGCGGCCTATGTTGAGGATGGCGGCTCGCTGCTTGCCATCTGTGGCAGCTATCAGCTGCTCGGCCGTTCGTACTATATGGGCGAGAATCGCATCGAGGGCCTGGGCGTCATTGCCGCCGAAACCGTACGCGGCTCCGACCGCCTGATCGGCAACGTAGCCGTCAAAACCGATCTGGCACCCGAGCCCTTTGTGGGATTCGAGAACCACGGTGGCCGCACGCTTTTGGACGCCGAGGCCACGCCGCTCGGAACGTCCGTCGTCACGGGCACCGGCAACAACGGCGATGATGGCTTTGAGGGTCTCATCTACAAGGGCGTCATCGGCACGTATCTACACGGACCGGCACTGCCCAAAAACCCCGAACTCGCCGACTGGCTCATTACCCACGCCCTCGAGCGGCGTGGCGATGCACAGGCCGCCGCCCTGCTGCCGCTCAAGCCCCTCGACGACGCCTACGAGCACGCCGCCCACGACGCCGCCATGAAGCTCCTCCCCTAGCACCTCACCACCACAAAGGGGACAGGCACCTTTGTGGTGGTTTTGACCCGTCCCAGCGGTTTGTCTCAATCTGTAGCATCTAGACCGTTAAAAGTCGTCTTACTGTTACAGATTGAGATGTTCGTCCCGACGCCTGCCTTTTGTCTCGATCTGTAACAGATAGAGCCAATTTGCCCGCCCAGATGTTACAGATTGAGATATTTGAAAATCGGAACAGAAGCCTACTCCTTTGTGGTGGTTTTCCAGTTTGCCAACGATATACGCGCCGGCAAAAAAGTCTGCTATACTCTTTCCCGCTGTCCCCATCGTCTAGCGGCCAAGGACGCCACCCTTTCAAGGTGGATATCGCGGGTTCGAATCCCGCTGGGGGCACCATTTAAATTAAGAAGCCCGTTACCCCCGCGGTGACGGGCTTTTTGCTACCGATATGCCGGGATTCGAACCCGACAGGGTGCGGAGCTGAGGAAACGCGCAAGCGTTTTCCAGC
>CALBBA010000058.1 GCA_937926755.1 uncultured Collinsella sp. | reverse complement strand
CTGGAGGGACTGCCCTCCGGCCAGACCGGCGGCGGGGCGGCGCGCAACTACGCCTGCCGCCAGGCGACGGGCGAGTACCTCACGTTCCTCGACGATGACGACGAGTTCCTGCCTGACAAGGTGTCCACCCAGGTCGCTTTCATGCAGGAAAACTCCCTCGACATGAGCTGGCAGGATGTCTCGTGGTATGACGAACGTGGCCGGCTTGTGGAGCACCGCAGGCTCGACCATTGCGAGGACTTCTCCACCGAGGGTCTGCTGCGCGCGCACCTCCTAACGCCGATAAGCCCAACGGCCATCTATATGCTCAGGCGCGACCTGTTCGACCGCACTGAGGGTTTCGGCGAGGTGGCGACCGGCCAAGACTGGTGGCTGATGCTGCGCTGCATAGAGGCTGGCGCCCACATGGGCTACATGCCCGAGGTGCACGTGAGGCAGTACCTCCATTCCGGCGAGAGGCTCTCGCTTGGCAAGAACAAGGTAAACGGCGAGGTCGCAAGGCACGAGGTGGTGCGCGGCTACTACCCGCGGCTGAGCAAGAAGGATGTGCGTTACATCGATTTTCGCCACAGCGCCGTGCTCGCCTTCGCTATGAAGCGCAGCAACCAGCCAGGCCAGGCTGTGATTTACGCCTTAAAGGCCATTGCCTCATCGCCCGCCGCCTGCGTCTCTGAGGCGCTGAAGTTCTTCGGCAAGGCGAATTCCTAACTATTTCATATGTGTGCCTGCTCTTAACGAAAGGTTGAATGATATGTCCGAAAAAATGAAGATAGCAGTCGCCGGCACCGGCTATGTGGGGCTCTCGTTGGCCGTTCTGCTCTCGCAGCACAACGAGGTGCATGCGCTGGACATCGTTCCCGAGAAGGTCCAGAAGATCAACAACTACCAGACGCCCATCCAAGACGATGAGATCGAGCGCTTCCTGGCGGAGGCCAAGTCGGGGGAGCGCGAGCTCGACCTGCACGCCACCGTCGACGTGGCCGAGGCCTATGCGGGCGCCGACTACGCCGTCATCGCCACGCCCACCAACTACGACAGCGATAGGAACTTCTTCGACACGAGCTCCGTCGAGGCCGCCATCGCCGCAGTGCGCTCGGTGAACCCGGACGCCTGGATCGTCATCAAGTCGACGATTCCCGTCGGCTACACCGCGGGCCTTCGCGAGAGGCTGGGGGACAGCAAGATCTTCTTCAGCCCGGAGTTCCTGCGCGAGAGCAAGGCCCTCTACGACAACCTGCACCCCAGCCGCATCGTGGTCGGTGCGCCCAAGGACGATGCCGAGGCCGTTGCTGCGGCCGAGAAGTTCGCCGGCCTGCTCGCGCAGGGCGCCGACCCCGCCGAGCTGGAGCGCGTGAACGCCGACGGCACCGTGGGCATCCCGGAGCTCGTGCTGGGCACCACAGAGGCCGAGGCCGTGAAGCTGTTCGCCAACACCTACCTGGCGTTGCGTGTGGCCTACTTCAACGAGCTCGACACCTACTGCGAGGTCCGCGGGCTCAACGCCCGCGACGTCATCGACGGCGTGTGCCTGGAGCCGCGCATCGGCAGCCACTACAACAACCCAAGCTTCGGCTACGGCGGCTACTGCCTGCCCAAGGACACCAAGCAGCTGCTAGCCAACTACAGGGACGTGCCGCAGAACCTGATCGAGGCCATCGTGGAGGCCAACCGCACCCGCAAGGACTTCGTGGCAGACGAGGTGCTGCAGATGGTGTGGGACCGCGTGTACGAGGGCAAGGAGAAGCCGGTCGTGGGCGTCTACCGCCTGACGATGAAATCCAATTCGGACAACTTCCGCGCGAGTTCCATCCAGGGCGTCATGAAGCGCGTGAAGGCCAAGGGCGTTCCCGTGGTGGTCTACGAGCCCACGCTCGATGCGCCGGAGTTCTTCGGCTCCGAGGTCACGCACGACCTGGAGGCCTTCAAGGCCGGCTGCGATGTGATCGTCGCCAACCGCTGGAGCGACGAGCTCGTTGACGTGGCGGATAAGGTATACACTCGCGATTTGTTTAAGAGGGATTAGTTCATGACGGGATGTCGCAAGGACATAAAAGTGTGCTTTGCTGCGTCATCTGGTGGGCATCTGGAGCAGTTACTTGCGCTTAAGCCTTTGATGGAGCGCTACGACAGTTTCATCCTCACCGAGAAGACTGCCTATGATGCCAAGCTACCTGTGCGGGCTCGCTATGTGCGCCAGGTGAATCGACACGAGGCAAGCTTTCTTCCTCGAATGGCGTTCAATGCCGTGACGTCTCTTCGTTATTGGTTCACTGAACACCCCGACGTGATTGTGTGTACGGGGGTACTGGCTACCATACCGTTTTGCCTGATCGGGCATGCAATGGGCGCCAAGCTTGTGTATGTCGAGTCTTTCGCGAAAACTGACTCACCAACCATGACGGGAAAGCTGCTGAGCAAACGCGCCGATCGTTTTTACGTGCAGTGGGAGTCGATGCTATCCGTGTACCCCAATGCCCGCTTTGTCGGCGGCGTGTACTAGGGAGGTGGTCGCATGATATTCGTTACCGTAGGCTCCCAGAAGTTTCAGTTCGACAGATTAGTCAGGGCGGTAGATGCTCTCGTTGCTAGCGGTGTTGCTGAGGATGGAGCTTTTGCTCAGACGGGTGTGTGCACTTACATTCCTGAGTATTTGGAACACGAGGCGTTTCTCGATCGTGATTCCTTCCGCGTTCATATGGATGCTTGCGATGTCGTGGTAACCCATGGAGGTACCGGCGCCATCATCGGCGCCGTTAAGGACAACAAGAAAGTCATCGCTGTTCCGCGTCTAGCAAAATACGGCGAACATGTGGATGATCACCAGATTGAGATTGTTCGACAGTTCGGGGACATGGGGCTGATTGAGCCGTGTATGGACCCTACCGACCTGCCCGCCGCTTATGCGCGGGTGCTTTCCAAGGATTACCTGCCCTACAAGAGCAACGCGGCGCGGTTCTGCGCCGACCTTTCCGATTACATCGATGGCGTTGGAGGCGTACGATGAAACTTAAGAAAAGATTCGCGCTTTCTCTGAGGAACAACTTGCGCTTTATCCCCGACGAGGATTTTATTCGCATGTGCTTCAGAGCAAAGCTGCACTATAAGCTCGATCTTGATCATCCCAGGACCTTTAATGAGAAGCTCCAGTGGTGCAAGCTGCATTATCACAATCCAGTCTTGACCACGCTTGTTGACAAGTTTGAAGTGCGATCTTTTGTAAGGGAGCGTATCGGCGATGAGTACCTTGTTCCGCTTTATGGCGTCTACGATTCGGTGGAAGAAATCGACATTGATGAGTTGCCGGAAAAGTTCGTGCTGAAGTGCACTCACGACTCGCAGAGCACAATCGTGTGTACGGACAAATCAATATTCGATTTTGAGGTCGCTAAGAAACGCCTGCGTACTGCACTTCAACGGAATTGGTACTGGCAGGGTCGGGAGTGGGCCTACAAGGATATAGCTCCTCGTGTGGTTGCCGAGGCGTACCTCGACGAACCGGGTAGGCAGACCCCGACTGACTATAAGTTCTACTGCTTCGATGGTAAGGCGGCGCTCGTGCAGACCGATGCTGATCGCTTTACCGCGCACGATATGCAGTATTTCACTCCATGCTGGGAGCAACGTGGAGACATCAATCACGAAGTATCCAATCGTAAACCCACCGAAAAGCCCGAGAACTACGATTTGATGCTCAGACTTGCTGAGACGTTGGCGTCGGATCTTCCGCATGTACGAGTCGATCTTTACAACATCGCGGGCAATCCTTTCTTCGGCGAGATGACTTTTTACACCGGGGGCGGTTTCGACCCCTTCTACGCTGATGAGAAGCAGCCGGACAGGCTCGATTGCGAGCTCGGAGAGCTATTCGTTTTGCCTAAGCAGAATTCGTAACTGCGAATGTAGCGGCGTAGGTAGTATTATCTAGCGAGTGTGGATAATCCCGAGAAGAACATGGTCCAGACTCCGCCCGATCTAATTCACTCAGTAAGCCCTGGTTTACATCAAAGATTGCATTTGGAATGAAAGATAGAAATCCCATGGGCTTGGAACATTCAAGAACATGTTGCGAAAAGCGAATGATTGCCCTGGATTATTCTGCAGAATCCTGGTTGAAGCTGCTCTACGGTGAGGTAGCCAAGTGAACGTCTGCATGATTACATACAATCTCGTCAATAATGGCATTGGCAAGGTAGTGCTCACATATTCGTTCG
>CALBBA010000057.1 GCA_937926755.1 uncultured Collinsella sp. | reverse complement strand
CAGGGCAACGCCCTTTCTTGGGCTTCCTCCGGCGGCCTCGGCTTCCGCGGCAGCAGAAAGTCCACTCCGTACGCCGCGCAGATGGTCGCAGAGACCGCTGCAAAGGCAGCTGTGGAAAACTATGGTCTGAAGACTGTCGAAGTCTTCGTCAAGGGCCCCGGCCAGGGCCGTGAATCCGCGATCCGCGCGCTGCAGTCCGCAGGTCTCGAGGTCACGCTCATCAAGGACGTCACCCCGATCCCGCACAACGGCTGCCGTCCGCCCAAGCGCCGCCGCGTTTGATGAAGGAGGAGAATTGATATGGCAAAGAATACACAGCCTGTTCTGAAGCGCTGCAGAACGCTCGGCGTTTCTCCTGCAGCCATGGGCTACTCCAAGCAGTCCAACCGCAATCCCGGCGGCAAAAGAAGAACCAAGAAGTCTGAGTACGGCACGCAGCTGACCGAAAAGCAGAAGGTAAAATTCGTGTACGGCATTCTCGAGAAGCAGTTCCACACCCTCTATGAGAAGGCCGAGAGCATGAAGGGCAACACCGGCGAGAATCTGCTGAGCCTCGTCGAGCGCAGACTGGACAACGTTGTTTACCGTCTTGGCTATGCTTCCACGCGCCGCGAGGCTCGTCAGCTGGTCAACCACGGCCACTACACCGTAAACGGCAAGCGCGTCAACATCCCGTCCTACACGGTCAATGTCGGCGACGTCATCGCCGTCTGCGAAAACAGCTGCTCCACCACCCGCTTCAAGAAGATGAAGGAAGACGACGCCTTCGTCGCAGCTCCGAAGTGGCTGGAAAGAGACAAGAACACCCTCAGCGGCAAGGTTATCGCACTGCCCGCAAGAGACGATATTGACTTCGAGATTGCAGAAAATCTGATCGTCGAATTGTACTCCAAGTAACGTTTCACCCTCGTTTATTGGTAAGCTGAATTCGGCAACGAAACAAGGTTTCGTAGTTACAAGGAGGGTAATTTATTCATGGTAGAAATTGAAAAGCCGCGTATCGAGTGTATCGATTCCCAGGATGACGTCTCCTACGGTAAGTATATCGTAGAGCCTCTGGAGCGGGGATACGGCACCACGCTCGGCAACTCCCTGCGCAGAATTCTTCTTTCCTCGCTGCCCGGCACCGCCGCGACCTCCATCAAGATCGCGGGCGTGCAGCACGAGTTCTCCACGGTTCCTGGCGTCAAGGAAGACGTCACGGAGATCGTGCTGAACGTGAAGAAGATCATTGCGAAGCTTCATTGCCAGGGCACCAAGACCGTCTACATTGACGCTGCGGGCGAGTGCGAAGTCACGGCCGGCGACATCAAGGCCGACGGCGAGGTTGAGATCCTCAACCCTGAGCAGCACATCTGCTCGCTTGGCCCCGACGCAAGCTTCAACATGGAGATCACGCTGAGTCATGGCCGCGGATACGTCCCGTCCGACAAGAACAAGACGCCCAACATGCCCATCGGCACCATCGCCGTGGATTCGATCTATACGCCCGTCTACAAGGTGAACTACACCGTAGAAAACACCCGTGTAGGCAACATGACAGACTATGACAAGCTGACGCTGGAAGTCTGGACCGACTCGACGATCTCTGCAAGGGATGCCGTCAGCCTCGGTGCGAAGATCCTCTCCGACCATCTGAGCCTGTTCACGAATCTCTCCGAGACCGTGGCCAGCAAGCCCACGATGGCCGAGAAGGCGGAAACGCACCGCGACAAGGTCCTTGAGATGACCATCGAAGAACTTGATCTGTCTGTACGCAGCTTTAACTGCCTCAAGCGCGCCAACATCAACAACGTCGAGGATCTGATCTCCAGAACCGGCGAGGATATGATGAAGGTACGCAACATGGGCCGGAAATCGCTCGAAGAGGTTCAGAACAAGCTCGCGATGATGGGCCTGAGTCTGGCAAGCGACGATTCCGCAAACTCTAATAATTAAGCGATAACCTTTCAAAGAAGGAGGAAGTAACCCTATGTTTGGTACCAGAAAGCTCGGCAGAACCAGCGACCAGCGCAAGGCGATGCTCCGGGCTATGACCACATACCTGCTCGAAAACGGCAAGATGGAGACGACCTTTACCCGCGCGAAGGAAGTCCAGCCTGTCGTCGAGAAGATGATTACCCTTGGCAAGAAGAAGGGTCTGGCCAACTACCGCAAGGCTCTGTCTTATATCACCAAGGAAGACGTCGCGCACAAGCTGTTCGAGGAGATCGCTCCGAAGCACGCTGAGGGCAATGGCGGCTACCCCCGCGTGCCCCGCATGGGGCCCCGCCGCGGCGACGCAGCCGAGATGGCCGTCATCGAATTGGTCTAAAAAAGAGTATCCCCTTCGGTTGAAAACCGAGGGGGTTCTTTTTTGCGCTGGAAAAGGGCCGGATCATGGTGTAGAATAGAGGAAAAAGCTTGGAGGCATACGGTATGGCCGAAAACAGGAAAAAGAAAGACCAGCAGAAGGTTCCGTGGTGGCTGACGCCTGTGATTTTACT
>CALBBA010000056.1 GCA_937926755.1 uncultured Collinsella sp. | reverse complement strand
ATTCCGATTCGCAGCAAAATGCTGCAAAGTTCTGTTCCGAATGTGGATATCGCTTCTCTGGAACCGAGAAGTTCTGTCCCGAGTGCGGAGCACGGAGGTCGTAATGAAGAACACGCAGGCATATATTGCAGCAATCCCCGTAGCCCTCTTCATAGCTATCGAAAGCGCGACAATACTTTTATTTGGACCCTCAACCACTTTTTGGATTGAGAGCGCATTCTCTTTGGTCGCGCTCTCCTTGTTGATCGCAGTCCTCCTTCATGACCCGGCAAAGAAACTAAAGCTGCTTGGTATTTCCAAGACAGTTCTCGTGGGGGCTTCATTTGCAACCCAGCTGACCCTAGTTCTTTTCGGAGCAGCGCTAAAGACCGATGCGTTGTCCGTTCTTTCTGGTTTCAGCATCCTTCTACTTGGCGCGTCAGTAATTACGCTGTGCGTAGCAAATGTATCCGAGAGTCAAACCTCTGATGTCGAGGAACACGTCTCGACACTTACCAAATCAATGAAATCAAACAAAATCAAACTCGAACTGCTCCTAGAAGAAGCACCTAGCGATCTGAAGCCGGCCATCGCAGACGTTCTGGAAACCATGCGCTACGCAAGCCCCGTTTCAGATAAAACGGAAAACCGGTCCCTTTCAAATTTGATACCTATCGCTATCGAAAATCTCGACAAAGCGGTAAAAGCAAAATCACTCCCCGACGCCCAACATGCTTGCAAGCAACTAAAAGCATATATCCGTCAGCAGGAAATCATAAATAAGCGTTAGAAAAGACCGGGTATGGGAACCAATAAATCACACGTCAATGAAAACTATCAACACGTCTGCGACAGCACTAAATACAAGCTCGAAGGCTATCGAGCCCCTCTATCAGATTGCTTTACGCCAGACGAGCTCTCAGAACTATTTCGGTCCTACGTTTTGCAAGCACCCATCGCAAAAGATAAGGCCGGTTTGTCCACACAGCGAACGTTGACATCATTAGGCTGGAACGGACCCTCCATCAAGATACTAGAGGGAAAGCTATTAAAGGTGTCCGGAATAACCTCTTTCATTTTCATAGGAAGCCAGACTATTGACGGAACTCTGGAGAACATGGCCCTAGATTAAGAAATATGCGCCGAGCACCCAAGGGCGGTCCTACACAAGAATGTCAAACTAACGCTCCGAGAGGATAACTCCATCGAGCGCCGTAGCGGTGATGAAAACAGAATGCAGTGCCTTTTTCGCCATCTTCGAAATGGGATTGCACATGGACAGACATATCTGTTTCCAACCGGTTTGGTGCTAATCGAAGATCGCGACGGCAAAAGAATTACTGCCCGGATCCTCATTCGCAAAGAAACGCTTCTTGCATGGATAGATATCGTTGAAAAGAAAGAGGTCTAACTTCATGAAAGCACTGAAATGTGAACTTTGCGGCGGCACCGAAATCGTCAAAGATGGGGATTTCTTCGTATGCCAAAGCTGCGGTATGAAATATACGCTCGAGTCTGCAAAGAAAATGATGGTCGAGGGCGTTGTTCAAGTCGAAGGCACAGTGAAAACAGACAAGACGGCAGATGCAAAAAGGCTGCTCACGTTGGCCAAAACTGCATGCAAAACTAGAAACTTCTGCGAAGCCGAACGATATGCGAACAAGGTGTTAGAGATTGATTTAGACAACATTGATGCTTGGGCAATCAAGTCAATAGCGATCGACTGGCAACTGACAATTAAAAACAATCGCCTTCGCGAATCTTCTGACTGTTTTCTCAAAACCTTTCAGCTGCTTCCAAATGAAGTAAAAACCTGTGAAGGCCTAATTCATGCGTGGAGCGTTATCAAAAGTTTAAAACTGCACCTCGATGATATTGTCGAAGCAGTCATCTCTTTGTATGCCGAGCCAATAATCAACACGCCATCAGATGATAATCTCGCGTTGATTACAGATACGCTGGCATCCCATCTCGAAATAAGAAAAAGCCAATGGACAGCAATTGGCAAGCTTTCCTTTACTTTTTGTAAAGCAAAGGAAGAAATGCTCAACTCTCCGGATATTTCTGACAGTCAACGCCATGCTTTAAATGATACAGACATGGAGAAGTACTTCCTTGCTGAAGAGATACCAGGAATGTATTTTACGGCAGCAAGCATCATCAACAGTTCTGTAGTAGACGGTGTGACCAAATGGCGAAACAAGTGGGAAAACAACAACATTTTTGATTACTATCTTGACGGCAGTGGCGTCGACCAGTCCGCAGAAGAGGACGCTTTTGACATGTGCACGCACGTATACAATCGATATGAATTAGCGTTGAGAACCGCAATTAAATTCTTAGAGACGGAGACTGAGGGCACTTCGATGACAGGCCTTATCTTGGCGCCCGAGCTATTGTTCAATGCATGGTCAAACTTATGCGCAATTGAAGAGTTGAACATAGGGCATAAAACCTATACGAGAGCCCATGGCGCATATGTGTCAAATAGCGTGAAGGAAGGCTTTTCACTAAATGCCGAGGCGATCACGTTACGAAGGGAACGCCTCAAAGAGGACATGGCAAAGCGTGACGAATACGACCCCGAGAAGAAGAAGGAACGTGAGCGCGCTGAAAAAGAAACAGAGCTCCAAGCCAAATATTGGTTAGATAATCCTGTTAAAAAGCCGCAAAAACAATGGCTCGAAGATGAATTTGACCAACTGGGAAACGAACTTCGAGAGCTTAAGAGCAGACGTTCTTTCTTCAGTCCATTCGAGTTCAAAGCGAAACGAGAATGTGATGCGAAAATAGAACAGGCTCGCGCGCGCAGGCGGGAAAACAAAAACTCTTTGAAGACCTTAGACGATGAACTCATGGCGTACGTGTCGAACGAAATTGAATCATAGCTTTCACCGCTTGCCGCAACAGTCCATTGGCGACCTCAAAGGCGCCTCAATGGGATAAGAGCGATTTCACACCATGGAGGAATGGCGGGCAAACGCTCGGAGTGTTCATTTGTCTGATAACCGATGTTCACTCTAGCCCGAGCAGAATAAGTCCCGCCACCGTCATCTTGCACACGAGCGGCCTTGCGGACACCTTTTCTAAATATCCGGCAGCGATTAGGCTCGACAATGACCTACTCGCTGTCGGCTTTGTTACATCGAGATAGCCCGACACGCCATCAAGCGTGGACTCACCAAAGGCTTCGAAAATATGCATCTGGGCCGCATAAAAAAGAATATCTTTTGCCCTTTCGGTAAAAGAGCCGTCGAGCTCTTCGATCGCCATCTTAAGATCCTCAAGCTGCGTACGCTTTTCGACCAAATCACTCAGAACGGCATCTTGTGCCTGCTCTACCAAATCAAGCATCATTGCGACAAACGGAGTAGCCTCACTGCCGTTAAGGGGCCTCTCCACCACATCGAACGCCTTGTAATATGCGGTTTTATTCTCGGCAATCGCCCTGGAGAGCGACAGCACGGTCGGCTGCGATAGCGTCTCGTTCAAGCTCAACGCGAGAAGGTATCTCCCCGTCCTCCCGTTGCCGTCATAGAAGGGGTGGATATATTCAAAGAGGAAATGGCAGAGCGAGGCTACATAAAGGCTTGGGACATCTTCGCGATTGCCAAGCTCTATCATCTTGCCAAGAAGGTCAATGATTTCGGGCTCCGAGGAAACACCCTGATGGAGAATCTTGCCCCGACTGTTCTCAATCACAACGGGACCCAAACGGAACATCTTGCCATCCGGACGGTCCTTCGGGTCAAGCACGCCCTTAGTGACGGCATCGAAAATCTCGCGGATATCCCCGGGTTTGCCGGGACGACTTGAACCATCCACAAGCTGAAGATAGAGACGAGCGAATTCAATAAAAGGAGTGTGTTCCTTTTCGGCGGCACCGCAAAGTTCGGCCGTAGCATCTTCCGCAGACTCCAGCGCCGCTTCAATCTGGCGCCGCGTGCTGTGCACGCCCTCCATCTCGTTGCTGAAAACAACCTCCTCAAGCACCAGTGAACGAATCGAGGCCCCCAAAGCCACATAAGGCAAGCTGTTCCACAGGTTGGAAATCTTTCGTTCTTTTCTGAGGATCCGCTCGCTAGCAACGGACAGGTCCAAAGGAACACAAGCGAACAGTTCACCGTGCTCAAGGTGAATTCCAGTCCGCACCGTGCCGTCGGCAGTAAGACGTTCGCGCAGCAGCTCGTCATGGCGAGCATAACGATCGGAGCTTGAATCTGCATAAAAGAGTTTTTCGAGCGTCTTGTACGCCATCGCTTCATCGCTCCTTTGAAATCAAATAGCTTAATCGTCTTTCATTATTTCGAATATATCCGATATTTGCAATTAAGACTCAAGAAATGCATTGTCTAATTTCAGAATTTGAAGTATTGGGAATTAAGGGTTCTTTTTTACATAGCGAGCTAATTTCAAACCTCAGCAGAGCTTTATGCAAGAAGGCACGCTGTCTGCATCAACCGCAGGCAGCGCACCTCCTTCTATTCGAAAAGGAAACTGCGTCCCATAATTCCGGCTCAGAATGGGATGCGCTTTCCCTAACGAGCCTCTCTCGGAAACTGCATCCCACTCTGAGCGCCCATTCCGGGACACAGCTTCCCGAAGGGCGGCTGAGTCGTGCCATCCTAATCAAAACGCGACCGTATTGCGCCCCTAAGATAATCAGCTCTCATGCTGGAACGAACGCATCATGCGGCGCGACCGCTCGCCGACATGCAATTTGTTGCACAGTAAAATCGACCAGTGGCACCTTTATCCTTTATTTAACAAATAAGGTCAAGGAAGGGAGAATATCATGCCAAAACGGCAAACACCGCTCGAGATCATGTTCTCCCTGTTCAAGACTTCATTTACCCTGAGCCATCGCGCACTTGCTGAATTGTTACTATCCGATCTGCCGTTAACAAATGGACAGCCTACCGCCCAAATGGCACAGGACACCAGCTGGCTTTCGCGCACGATCGTGCACTCGCAGCCGGGCTCCCTAGAAGATCGCTACTTTGCCGACTGGTCCTGCGCATCGAATCAAATCCTGCACAAGCTACAGGAAAAAGGGTATTCTAACACCGACATCTATACCATGATTGCGGCAGCGACTGACGCGATGGCTCAAGCGCTCAGTGCCTGTGGGCATAATGGGCTCCTTTACCGGAACGCTGCCTCGCGCCTCGTCGGCTGCCAGTCAGACAAAGATAACAGGGCTCTTATCTCAATCGTGCTCGTTGTCTCGACCGCCTGTTGGTGCGAACCGGCCCGTGCTATCGCGTACATCAGGGACCGCTTTGAATTCGCAGAGAATGTCAGGTCGTTTACCCCCTCAAGTATTTCTTTCTGCCCATGCGATTTAAAACAAACGGACACCGAACATGCGATCGGCCTTATCAGGATCGATAGCGGACTCGTCATCGGCGGCCCTTATGTCATTGAGCCTTCTGCCATGGGCTCCATCATCGGAGCGCTCGCACTCGAAGACAGCGCTGTCACCGATGTTGGGCTGGATGTCTCCGCTAGGCATCTCCGTATCTTCGCCGAGAACAATGCTTGGTACGCACAAGACCTCGGTTCGACCAACGGCACGCATCTGATTCGAACAGCCGACAACAACGAACTCGACATCAGCTCCGGCGCACCCGCCCAGCTGTACCCCGGCGACATCCTGCGCCTGGGTCTCAGCACCACTTTTGCCGTCGTAGCAACGACGGCTATCTTAGCAAATCAACATTACTAACCATGGAAACAAGGGGACTATGAGCATCACGGATGTCATTAAATATGAGGGCAATAACCAAACTTTTATCTGGAAACACCCCTCAGAAGACTTCAATACGGGCTCGCAACTCATTGTTCACGAGACCCAAGAAGCAATTTTCTTCCTTAATGGCCAGGCCCTGGATTCGTTTGGACCAGGCAGGCATGAACTTGAAACTCAAAATCTACCGTTACTGAACGGCGTTTCGAAGATAACGACCGGCGGTGTCAGCCCGTTTCACTCAGAGGTCTACTTTGTTAACCTCATCGAGCAGATGGGCATCCGCTGGGGAACCAATTCCAAGATTCAGTTCATGGAACCGACTTATGGATTTCCGCTCTCGCTCGGGGCATCCGGAGAGATGGCTCTTGCTGTAAAAGAGCCCCGCAGGCTCCTTCTCAAACTTGTTGGAACCGAAGCCTTGCTCTCCCAGGACAAGTTGATCAGTTATTTCAAAGCTTTCCTGCAAACTCGCATAAAAACTCATCTCGCTCAAGTAATTACCGAGCAAAAGCTCTCCATTTTCGAACTCGATGCACACCTGGAAGAGCTATCCGACTCGCTTAAGAACAAGCTGCTTTCCGACTTTGCCGCATACGGCCTATCATTAACACAAATGCTGGTCACCGCCATCGTCAAACCCGAAGGTGATCCGGTATACGAGAAGTTTAAGGATCTCCATTTCAAGCAATATGCCGACGTACGCGAGGCGCAGATAAAACAGCAGGTCAGCATTATCGAACAAGAAACTGCGGCGCAGCGCACCGTAATCTCCGCAAAAGCACGCGCAGAAAAACGGCAAATCGAGGGCTACACCTATCAACAGGAACGCAGCTTCGATATTGCCGAAAAGATGGCCCAAAACGAAGCGACTGGCGAATACGCAAACATGGGAATCGGCCTAGGCGTAATGACCGGTGTTGGTGGGACCATGGGGTCAGTTATGACCGATGCACTCTCACAAGCGACCGGTACGACCGCGACACAGACCATCCCTGCGGATACCAATTCGCAGCAAAGTGCTGCAAAGTTCTGTTCCGAGTGTGGATATC
>CALBBA010000055.1 GCA_937926755.1 uncultured Collinsella sp. | reverse complement strand
CGGTCTTTCATGCAGCAGGGGCTCTCAATGTTTTTATGTCCTGCTCATATCGTCTGTGCCGGCACCTGGGGACAGTCCTTATGTCAAGAGATTGGTGCAAGAGGGATAGGTTGCCTTGCGTCGATCTAAATAAGTTGCGGTGAGATAGTTCTTGAATTGGCCTTTTTGGGGCTAAACAGAAACTTTCTCACCGCAACTGAGTTGAGGCGTTTTTTGGCAGCTGGTTTACTTGCTCGCGAACAGCCAGATCAGGATGATTGCCAGAATCACGGCGACGATGCAGACGATGGCGCCGGTGAATTTGATGCGTGAGTCGCGGGTACGCTCGCGCACCGCGTCCTCGGTGGCCTCGAGCTGGGCGACTTCTCGCTCGGTCTCGGCGTGTTCGGCTTTGTCTCGGGCCAAGGATCCTGCAAGCGACTCAGTGATCTCTGGGTGGTCGTGTACCTCGGTCGCCTGTTCGATAATCGACTGCGCATGCGCGGCATCTGCTTGGGCGTTGGCGATGCTCTGCTCTTGGTCGCGGCGTGCCTTGTCCTCGGCAGTGACCTTCTCGCGCAGTTCGCGCTGACGAGTCGCGGCGGCTGTCTTCGCCGTCTGCAGCTCGTCGCGCGCGGCATCAGCCTCAGTCGTCACGGCTTGGTGCGCGCGTTTGGCTTCGGCAATGGGGGCTTGAGCCTGCTCGACGGCCTGCTCGGCTGCGGCAAGCGAGTGCTCAAGGTCGGCGGTGATGCGCGGGACATCTTCTTCGGCTTTACGCAGGGCATCTGCCGTGTCGGAAATCTGCATCGAGAGCTCACTGGTGCGCACCGTATAGTTGGCGGGATTTGCCGAGGGATTGCGTTGCAGCTCGGCATACTCATGACGCAGCGTCTCGAGCTGGGCGCGCGTGGCGTCGACGGTTTGTTGTGCGGCGGCAATGCCGGCGTCTCGCTCGGCCTTCACCTTGTCGCGGATGCGCTTGGAATCCTCAAGACGTCGAATGAGGCGGTTGCCGGTCTCGCGCGAGCTCGCCTCGCGGGCCTCCACGGCATCGAGCGCGGCCTTCAGCCGGAGCTCAGTCGCGTCATCCTCTGTCTTCATTTGTTCGAACTGACTCTTGAGCTCTGTCGCTTTGGCGGCGTGGGCATCACGGTCAATCTCGGCGGCCGCTGCAGTCTTTTGGGCCGTGGCAATCGCCTGGCGCTGGTCGGCGACGATCTGGTCGTAGCGGCCTGCGATATCCTGGCGCGTCTCGAGTTCCTCGGCCTGATCGGCAATGCGCTGCTCAAGTTCGGTCAGATGGGCGCGGGCATCGGCAAGTGCCTTTTTCGCGGCGTTCATCTCGCGCATGGCCGAGGCGCCCTGGGCGATAAAGGTGCCCACGGCGTTCGCGGTGTTCGAGACAGCGGTCCCCAGATCGCGACTCGCGGCGGGGGAGTGGGGGACGGTCGGGCGAGCGGTGCCGGCAGCGTCCGCATCGGCAGCCTGCGGCACGGCGATATTGCCGGTACCGCCCTCGATCACAGAAAAGCCTGCTGCGTGCGGATCGACCGCATCGGCGCCAATCGTGGGATGTTCGAGCTGCAGAAACGAGGGCATGGTACTGCCTTGGTCGGCAACCGGAGTCTCGCCGGGCACAAAGGTCGAGGCGGCCTCAGCGGCCTCTTCTTCCTCGGCGTCAACGTCGGCATCGGCGACAGCATCCTTCATCGCTTTGACAGCATCCATCATGGAGTCCATGACGGCGTCGAGCTCTTCTTCCGAAGACACCTCGATGGGACCCGCAGCTTGCGGAGCGGCGTCCTGTACGGGGGCCTCGTCCTGAGCGGGTGCATCGTCGTTTTCCTCGTCGGCGTTTTCTGTTTCAGGGGTTTCCGCCGTAGCGCTTTCGTCCAAGATGGGGTCGTCGATGTCGATATCATCGCAGGTCACAGCGTCAGTATCTGCGGCGACGTTTACGGAATCATCAATATGCTGTTGAGTCTGGGGGTCCAGCTCGTCTGTCATAGGTATGTGCTCCTCATCGTTGTTTGTCACCCTATGATAAAGTCTCGCGCCGACTTCCCGCGCGCCGCAGCAAAGTTTCAAAACGTGTTCGATGGCTCGCGTCGATAGCAAAAACTCGGCCACTCTATCCAATTTTTACTTGACATTCCCTTCGCCGAAAGACGTTGCGCCGTTCGCCTGCCATGGGCTTTATTTTTCGCTTGAACCCGTTAAAGTTGCATTTCAGCTTTTGGCGCGTTTATTTGGGTGCGCGCAGTCGGCGGGTGCGCCCGTCGCGATTTGAAAGGACTTTATATGGGACTTTTCACTGGTAAGACCGTGATCGTCACCGGCGGCGGCAAGGCCACGCTTAAGGACGGCTCCGCTGGCTCCATCGGTTACGGCATCGATATCGCTTTTGCCAAGGAGGGCGCGAACCTCGTTATCACCGGCCGCAACGTCGCCAAGCTCGAGGCCGCCAAGGAGTCCCTCGAGGCCGAGTACGGCGTCAAGGTTCTGCCTGTTCAGGCCGATGTCTCGGCTGGTCAGGACAACGAGGCCGTCGTCCAGAACGTCATCGACAAGGCCATTGAGGAGTTCGGCCGCATCGACGCCGTCGTCAACAACGCCCAGGCCAGCGCCTCGGGTGTGACCATCGCCGACCACACCATGGATCAGTTTAACCTGGCCATTTACTCCGGTCTGTATGCTACCTATCTGTACATGCAGAAGGCCTATCCGCACCTGAAGGAGACCAAGGGCTCCGTGGTCAACTTTGCCTCGGGCGCCGGCCTGTTTGGCAACTACGGCCAGTGCAGCTATGCCGCCGCCAAGGAGGGCATCCGCGGTCTGACTCGCGTTGCCGCCAACGAGTGGGGCAAGGACGGCATCAACGTCAATATCGTTTGTCCGCTTGCTTGGACCGCTGCGCTCGAGAACTTCCAGGATGCCTATCCCGAGGCGTTCAAGGCCAATGTCCACATGCCGCCGGCAGGCCACTACGGCGACGTCGAGAAGGAAATCGGCCGCGTGGTCGTTCAGCTCTGCGGTCCCGACTTTAAGTACATGAACGGCGAGACCGTCACCCTCGAGGGTGGTATGGGCCAGCGGCCGTAGGAGTTACGGCGTTTTACCAAACGCCGTAACGGGCCGACGCTGCGCGGGCCGCATTTGGACAATCTGACGTTCAACTTCAAGGGCGCGAC
>CALBBA010000054.1 GCA_937926755.1 uncultured Collinsella sp. | reverse complement strand
ATCATCGCCAGCCTCGTCCATGGGCACATGCGCCTCGGTGGCACGGTCCTCGGACTCGGCATGCAGCGCCGCGGCAATTGACGAGTAGCTGTACGAATCGCGCACCGGATACGGGCAGATGCCCATGCGTACGCCCACCGCTTGGGGATGCACGAGCTCGAACGCATCGGGTTCGGGGTCGGCAGGACCGGGGACGATTGTACTGGCCGAATCGTCGGCAGTATCTGTATCGACATCGCCGCGAACAAGCCTGCCCTCGGCATCCAGTGAAGCGTTGGCCTCAAACGCCTGCTCGCCAAAGGAAAAGTCCGCGAGCGAAATGAGCTCGTAGTCGCCCGGCTTGGAGTTGTCGAACACCAAACGGTCGCTATCGAGCTGCGGCATGTCCAGAGCGTCGGTAGGCAGAATACGACGCAGCACGTCATAGGTCAGATCGGTCTCGACGTCGAAGGTCGGCGCGCACAGCTTGCCGCGGCTCACGCCGGCATCCATCGCCAGAATGACCAACTCGCGCGCTCGCGTCATGGCGACATAGAGCAGACGAGCCCGCTCCTCGAGCGAAAGCTGCAGGTCGTCGTTACGCAGGCGGGCAAATGCCTCGGCGGGAGAACCCGTCGCGCAGACGTCCTCCATGAGCTCTGGCGGCAGCCACAGCGACGTGCCCTTGCCCTTAAACGCGTGTTCAAACTGCTTTTTGACGTCATCGCCCTTCACGAAGGTCCCGTCGGCAAGCTTAACGCCATCGAAGCGCGCCGGCAGCGCCACGACTTGCGCCCCACCGTCGACGCGACCCATCTGTGCCGCACCCGAGGACTTGCGCACGCCAAAACACTCGGCAACCGCTACGACCGGATACTCCAGACCCTTGGACGCATGCACGGTCATGATGCGCACCGCGCCGTCGCCCTTCTCGTTGAGGGCGCCCGGGGCCTCCTTGCCCGACAAGAAGCGGTCGAAGGCCAGCGCGATGGAACGCGGCGAGTTGCCGAACTCGGCCTCCTCCTCGGCCACGGCGTCGAGCGCCTTGAGCACGTTGGCGGCGATGGCCTTGCCCTCGGGGCCGCGCTGCGCCAGGCGCACGAACCAGCCGGAGGCATTGACCGCGTCGCGCGCGATGGCGGCGAACGAATCACGCCCCACGCGACGCAGTGCGTAGCGCAGCACCTCGCGGGCACGCGTCACAAGCGGCAAGCCCTGCAAGCCCGGCACATCGGAATCGCTCATGATGCCCATGTCGATATTCCGGCGCGAGGTCTCCCCCGTCTCGCCATCGAGCTTGGTCGCCAGCGCCAGGAACTCCTGGGCGCCGAGCGCAAACATCGGCGAGGCGAGCAGCGGCATAAGGCCCTGCGCCGTATCGGCCGGATTGGCGAGCGCGCAGACCAGGGCACGCACCGTCTGCACCTCGGCTGCCTGGGCAAAGACCGAGCCGCCTGCGATGACGCAGTCGAGCCCCTGATCGCGGAAGGCCTGGGCGTAGACATCGGCGTTGGTCATGCGGCCCAGCAGCAGTACCATGCCGCCCTGGGGCTGGCCGGCATCGGCAAGCGCGCGGAAGCGCTCGGCGATCGCGCGGGCCTTGGCCTGTGTGCGCTCCTGCATACTGCCGCCGGCAACAAAGAGGGCCTGGCGGCGCGAGGCGTCCGCCACCAGCGTGTCCTTGCGGCCGTCGCTCGCCTCAAGATCCAAAAAGCTCTGCATCAGGCCGCCGTCATCGCCGTCGAAGACGCGTGCCACGTAACGCAGCACCTCGTCATGGCTGCGGAAGTTGCGCACGAGTTTGACGAGTTCGCCGGCAGGGGCATCGGCCACGGCAGTCGCCTCGGGCGCGGCAGACGAGCCCACCTTGCGCTCCTGACGACGGAACACCTCGACCTCGGCGCCACGGAAGCGATAGATGGACTGCTGCGCATCGCCCACGGTGCACAGCGCGCGCTCCCCCGCACCCGTCAGGTAGCGTATCAGATCGACCTGCATCTGGTCGGTATCCTGAAACTCATCGATCATGACCATCTTAAAGCGGCCCTCGTACGCAGCACGGATGGCAGGGTAATCGCGCAGGGCCTCGTAGGCCATACGCAGCAGGTCGTTATTATCGAGGGCGGACTGGGCAGCCTTCAGCGCGCGATACTCAGCCTCCACGGAACGGGCCAGGCCCACCAGCGCATCGAGCGCCGGGCCACCGCAGGCAAGCACGATATTGATAAACGCATCGGCGGCCTCGGCCTTGAGCAGCTCGACCTGCTCCTTAGGGAATGCCTTGCTCGCGCGCGGCATGGTGCACGACATCATGAGTCGCGCCGCATCCTCCATGGTTTTGCCGCTCGCCTCAAACGCGTCGATGGCATCGAGTGCCACCTGCGCTTTCTCGGTCGCGGCCTTGCTTGCGCCCAGCGCCGCGCGATAGGCATCGGCGAGTGCCGAGGTATCGGCCTGGCCGCGCGCCACGCACACGTCGTCCATACCGCCCGGCAACTGGCTCGACAGCTCCAGCAGGTCGCGCACCAGGCCCTTGATGGTCGCGCCAGCGCCAAAGGAACCGCCCTCGCCCGCCATGGGATACCAGGCATAGAGGGCCTTGAGCGATGCCGCGAGCTCGGGGGCGGCATCGGGCGCCGTCGCGCGGGCCAACACATGCTCAACAGCCTGGTCCATAAGCTCGTCGGTATCGGTGAGCACCGTGAACTCGGGGTCGATGCCCAGCTCCAGCGCATGCGCGCGCAGGATACGCGAGCACATGCCGTGAATGGTCGAGATCCACGCGTCGTCGACGGTCAGTGCTTCCTCGTCCATGCCCTCGTCGATAAGCGCACGGCGCACGCGGTCACGGATCTCGGCCGCGGCATCTTTGGTAAAGGTAATGGCGAGCACCTGGTCCAGATGCTCAACGAACGGACCGGATTCGGGCGAGAGCGCGTAGACGATGCGACGCGTGAGGGTAAAGGTCTTGCCCGAACCGGCGCCCGCCGAGACAAACAGCGGACGGTCGAGCGTTTTGACGATCTGCAGCTGTTGCGGCATCAAAGTCGAAAGATCCATGGTCTACACGTCCCTCCTTACAAACGTTCCTTCGTGGTTATACGAGCAGCGCGCATGCGCGGCCTGAGCCGACGTCGGGTCGACGGCGGCAACGTCGCCTGCCTCGAGTTCGTGCAGGCGCTCGGCGATGCCGGCCTCCACGCGATCGAGCAGGGCGTCGAAGTCCATGCTGCCACCCTCGCCGGGGAAACCTTTCTTAAGGCCCGGGATGCGACCGTCGCCGCGCTCTTCCTCGAGCAGCTCGGCACTCGCGGCGCCGCGCAGCGCCGGTTTGCCGCCCTTGGTCGAAAAATAGAGCGCCGCACGGGCATCCAGATCCAGCGCCCGGCGCATGGCCTGCGCATAGATAAGCGTCTGGGTATGGGGCGGCAGCCACCGCGGGTCGTCGATGGCGGCCTCGCCCGATTCCTCGTCGCGCACCGTGGGGTCGGCGAGTTTAAACTCCTCAACGCCCGTGCGATGCTTGTAGTCGATCACCACGGCACGATTCTCGGCGTCCACGTCCACGCGGTCGATGCGCCCGCCAAGCGGCCAACCGGCATACTCGACCTTGAGCTCGTTGAAGGCGAACTCCAGGTAGCGCGGGGCAAAGGGGGCAAGTGCCTCGGACTCGTAGGCAAGCACACCCTCCAGCTGCGGCAAGATCTCGGCCACCTGGCGTTCCTCCACCGCAGAGAGCGGCACCAGCGGGCCCTCCGTGCCGCGCTTGCCGGCGTGCTCGGCCAACGTCTCGTCAAAGACCTCGTGCAGCAGCTCCTGTGCGCGCGGCAGATTCTCGGGCGTCACGCGCTCCATGCCCTCTTGGGGCAGACGGGCATGCAGATGCTCCAGCACGTCGTGGACAAAGTTGCCCTTCTCCATATTGCCAAAGCCAGCGTCGATCGACTGGGGCTTCACGCGGTACGAGACGAACCAGCATAGCGGGCAGGTCGAATAGGCCTCGATCTGCGAGGCGGACGTCAGACGCGGCACGAGCGGCGCGTCCTCACCCTCGCCATCGCGACGGCGCAGGACCAAATCCGGCACGGCCTCGGCACTCAGATGCTGAGGGGCTTCACAGGTCACGCGCTCGCGCTTGAGGCCTTCACCTGCCGCGGGATCAAAGTCGGCGATGATATCGTCCTCGCCCACGCGCATGGGCTTGGCAGCGCCAGCGGCCTCGGCATGTGCCCACAGCTCGGTCCATACGGCTGCCGGGTAGCACTCGCGTGCCTGGCGATCGTGCGTCACACGGGCGAGCGCGACCGGACCGCTCGCCGCCTGCATCGCACGGCCAAAGCGCACGCGCAGCAGGGCAGCGGGCTCCAAAGACACGCCGTCGCGGCGCAGCTCGGCTGTCAACGTGGCAAGCGGGCCCTCTTCGTGCGAAAGCGGATAGCTGTCCAGGTCGACATCGGCAAACAGCACGGCATCGTAGCTGCCAGGGCGAAGAACCGACGCATCGGCAAGCGACGCGAAGCGCACTTGTGCTCGTGGTGTGCGATCGACCTCATAGGTCTCGTAATCGTAGGCGGTACTGCGCTTGTCCACCTTGGTTCGAACGCCGTCGAGAACCGGCACGGTCGCGGCCTGCGACACGTCGAGCGCGCGAGCATCGTTCATAAGGATGTCGATCGCGTGGCGCAGCAGGGCCACCTCCGCCTGGCGACGGGCCTGGCCGTCAAGGCCGCCTAGAGCGCGATCGGGCAACGCCTCGGCAACGGCAAGCATGGCCTTAAGCGCCGTCACGGGCTTGTCACGCCACAGCGCCTGGAACACGTCCGAAACCACACACGGTACGTTCTTAAACCAGTTATCGTCGCTCGTCGCCTTGCGCGCGCCCCTCACCTGGCCCTGAACGCTCTGCAGCAGGCTCTTGACGCCCGCGGTAGTCTTGCTGCGCGAGAGACGCATATTCTTATCGAAGGTACGGGCATTGACGGCATCAGCGCCCGAAAGCGGACTGTAGATCCAGTCGGTAAGCTCCGGCGCGGGCCACCACTCAGTCTTGGAAGCGGTGCCCTCGTCGGCGGCTTTCATACGCTCGATCAGGTTGGCGAGCGCCGTAAACTGCCTGCCCGCGATGGACTGGGAAAACGCCGTGAACTCAGTCGTCTCGGCCGCAATGTGACGCGCCGCCAAACGGGCGGCGAGCTCGCCGAACAGCTGGGGTGCCCGGGCAGAAACGACGAGCACGCGCACGGGGTCGGCGGGCGTTGCAGTAGCTTTATCGTCCTTGGACTCCTTGTGCGTTTTCACCAACGTATCGATGGCGTCCGCATAAGCATGGGCACGGGCATGGGGGCCGGCGACCTCAATAAAGGCAGGCTGAGCGGCGGCCCCGCAAGCGACATCAGACGCGACGGCGTCCTCCCCCAGCGGCGCGATCTCAAACAGCACACCGCGGGCATCAAATGCCGTGGCAAGCTCCTCGCGCATCGCCGCCTGCTCGCGGGCAAGCAGCACGACGACCTCTCCCCCATTGTTCGCCACGGCAGACAGCAGCTCGAGCAGGCCGTGCGTAATCGACGTGATACCGCGCACGCATACGGCGCGGGTGCACGCCGGCAGGTTATCGGCCAGGGCACCGGCCATAATGTCGGCTGCCTCGCAGGGCTCGACCATATCTCGACGGTCCAAACCGCCCGCGTAGGCACGCAAAAGCTCAAACACACGAGCCTCGGCATCGCTTTTTGGCTCAGGCTGGCAATTGTTGCCACCGCATCGCTCGGCCGTCGTCCCCGCCACACCCGGCAGCACATCGCGGGCCATGCGCGCGAGCATGCGCACCGTGCCCTGGCTACGCGAAAGCGGCTGCAGGTCGGCATCGTCGCGGCGGGCAATCATATCCGAAAACAGCATCTGACGTTGCAGGTTGTCGACGAAACCGCGCCCGTCGCCCAAAAGCTCCCAAAGCGAGCGAAGCCACGATGCGGGTGTCTTGTAGTCGATACCCAGCGAAATGCCGGCTTCCGCCGCATCATGACGGCACAGATCGAGCTCGGCAAACGTTGGTGCCAGCAACACGGCACGCCCGTGACGGGCAATAAGGTCGGCAAGCAGCGCCGACTCGGCATCGCTCAAATCCGTGCCGGCATTGGTGGTATAGATTCGAACAGGCATGGTCCTCCGCTCAAACCGTTCGCAATAATCAATGCATCCATCCTACCCGCCCAAGCGGACACATTGCCACCGCAGTTCCATCTTTTGGTACAAAGCAACCTGAACCCAACGCACCAGCCGATTGCAGGCATATAAAAACCGCCCCCGGAGGGACGGTTCTTCGTAATTCAATGTTGTCGCTGGCCTACTCGCCATCCTCCAACTTAATGAGGATCTTGCGGTAGCCACCGTACTCGCCGTTCAGCGCCTTTGAAACGCGGCTCACCGTGGTGGACGAAGCGCCGGTACGGGCCTGAACCTCAACATAAGGCTCGCCCTCGTCCAAATAGCGCGCAACCTGCAAACGCTGAGAAAGGTCGCAAATCTCGCGCGGCGTGCAGATATCGGTCAAAAACGCTTGGATATCCTTCTCGTCGTCCAAAAGGCTAAATGCGTGGACCAGCTGCTTGACATCAGGCTTGTCAAACATGTTCTCGATATTCATCGATCACCGCCAAACCCGCCAAAAGGCATCGAAGTTGATACTGACATCGGGCATCGTTCACCCGTTCTATGCAATAGGGCAACGCCTGTGGCTTTTGCCCGTAGCAGTGTAGCACACCACCAAACTAAAGCGACAAGACTCTCTGCCAGCGGCGCGTTTTTCAGGACGAACGCCGTTTAGAAACCATATGCGCACGTAAGCTCCACGAATATTTGAGACAATGGGCGCCCAAACACCGCGGCGCGCCCGCGCAACCATCCAGGTCGCCGCCGTAAGCCGCTTCACGCGACGCCAGCAATCCCGGCGCAAGAAAGGATTCACGCCATGCGCTTTATGCTTAACTGGCTCTTCACCTCGATCGCCATCGCGATCGCCACGTTCCTCGTCCCCGGTATCCAACCCTTCGGCTTTGCCGAGACCTGGGTCTGCTTTGCCTTTGTGGGACTGTTCCTGAACATTGTCGATTCGTTCGTCAAACCGTTCCTGACCGTCATCTCGCTGCCGCTCACGATCATTACGCTGGGCATTTTCCAGCTTGTCGTCAACAGCTTTATGCTTGAGCTCGCGAGTTACCTGTCGGTCAACCTGCTGGGCGTCGGCATCTCCATCGCCAGCTTTGGATCGGCCTTTATGGGCAGCATCCTGGTGTCCATCACGCGCAGCATCCTCGACAGCATCGCCGAGGACTAAAACGGCCATTCCGGCCGTGTCCGTCTCAACAGCCCAAAACGAAGGCCGCCCATCGCAAAAATGGGCGGCCTTCTTATTTGCCAAGTCTCAAAGGGCGAGAAAATCTACCATTTCCACCCCGTCCCCAAATGCAGGTGTGGGTTAGATGACGTAGTCGTAGCCATGGTTGGGAGCGACAAGTTGATCGAGCGTCACACCGTCGAGGTAGTCGTTGATGAGCTTGTCCAGGTTCTTCCACACGTCGAGCGTGGGGCACTCATCCGAACGCGAGCAGCCCTTGCAGTCGCCATCCAGGCAGGCGACCGGCGCCAGACTGCCCTCGGTCAGGCGCAAGATCTCGCCCACCGTGTATTGCTCGGGCGGGCGCGTGAGCACATAGCCGCCGCCCTTGCCGCGCATGCCCGAGAGCATGTTGGCGCGCACGAGCGTAGCCAAAATGTTCTCGAGATATTTCTCGGAAATCCCCTGTCGCGCCGCGATCTCTTTGAGCGGGATGCGACCGGCTGCCTGGTGCTCGGCCAGATCGACCATAACGCGCAGGGCATATCTGCCCTTTGTGGAAACCAACATATATATTGCTGCCTTTCGGTCTTTTAATTCGTAGAAATTCTAGCCGAAATATTGGTTTTGAAAATACCCGTTCCGGTCAAGATGGTTAATCGACTCGTAATAATCTTCTATTTCCTATTGCGTTACTAGGCTTTACTGTCTACTATGCTTGCCAACAGCAAAACGAACAACCCATAAGGTTTGTGGGTTTCGCTGCTACACACACCGTAAAACCACACGGTATCCAGTCATTTGAACACTTTGGAGGTTCACCATGAGCAATGTTTACACGTCCATCGATCAGCTTATCGGCCACACTCCGCTTCTGGAGCTCACTCACTTTGAGGCCGATGAGGACCTCAAGGCCCGCGTGCTCGTCAAGCTGGAATACTTCAACCCCGCCGGCTCCGTCAAAGACCGCGTCGCCAAGAACATGATCGACGAGGCCGAGAAGGCCGGCAAGCTCGTGCGCGGCGGCGACTACACCATCATCGAGCCCACGAGTGGCAACACCGGCGTCGGCATCGCCTCGGTGGCGGCGGCTCGCGGCTACAAGGTGATCATCACCATGCCCGAGACTATGTCCGTCGAACGCCGCAAGCTTATGCAGGCATATGGCGCACAGCTCGTGCTCACCGACGGTTCCAAGGGCATGAAGGGCGCCATCGCCAAGGCCGAGGAACTGCAGAAGGAGACGCCAAACAGCATCATCGCCGGCCAGTTTGTGAACCCCGCCAACCCCGCCATCCACAAGGC
>CALBBA010000053.1 GCA_937926755.1 uncultured Collinsella sp. | reverse complement strand
TGCCTTAGCCTTGGGAGCGGCCTTTTTGGTGGCTGCCTTTTTGGCCGTGGTGGACTTGGCCGAAGCCTTGGCAGCGGGCTTGGCAGCCTTCGCCTTGGGCTTCACCGAAGACGCACGCTTTTTGGGCTCAGCCTTGGGTTCCTCGACCACGGGCGGCTTATAGCTGCTGGGACCGCGGCGCTTAAGCACCACGCCAGCCAGGCCGGGCACCTTAATCTCAATGGAGTCCATCTGCCCGTTCCAGGGATAGGGTTCGCTCGAGCAGGTGTAGGGCTCATCGCCGGCATAGCCGCTGCCGCCAAACTCGGGGCGGTCGGAATCAAAGATGACCTCCCAATCACCCTCGCGCGGCACGCCCACGCGGAAGCTCTCGTAGCTCGCGGGGTCAAAGTTGATCAGGATCACCAGGTCGTCGTCGACATCCTCGCCCTGACGCACAAAGCTCACGATGGACTGCTTGGAGTTGTCCGCATCGATCCAGGTAAAGCCGTCGTCGGTGTAGCCGCGCTCGTACAGGGCGGGCTCGGCGGTGTACAGGTGGTTGAGCGCCTTGATAAACGCCTGATGATGACGGTGGGTCTCGTACTCCTCGGTCAGGAACCACTGGATGGACTCGTAGTAGCGCCACTCAATAAACTGCCCGATCTCGTTTCCCATAAAGTTGAGCTTGGCGCCAGGGTGCGTCATTTGGTAGAAAGCCAGCGTGCGCAGGCCGGCAAACTGGCGCCACCAGTCGCCCGGCATGCGGCCGATCAGCGAGCACTTGCCGTGCACGACCTCGTCGTGGCTGAGCGGGCAAATGAAGTTCTCGGTAAAGGCGTACATGATGGAGAACGTGAGCAGCCCGTGGTTGCCGGGGCGCCACGGAAAATCGGTCTGCATGTAGTGCAGGGTGTCGTTCATCCAGCCCATGTCCCACTTGTAGTGGAAGCCCAGGCCGCCGTCCTGCGGCGGATAGGTCACGAGCGGCCACGCGGTGGACTCCTCGGCCATCATCATTACGTCGGGGTAGTGCGCCTCCACGGCGCAGTTGACCTGGCGGATAAACGCGCTGGCGTCCAGGTCCTCTTCGGTTCCGTACTTGTTGAACTTCTTTTGGCCCGGATCGTCGATGCCAAAGTTGAGGTACAGCATGCTGGACACGCCGTCCATGCGAATGCCGTCAACGTGGAAGTTATCGAGCCAGTACAGCACGTTGGAGACCAGGAAGGAGCGGACCTCGCCACGGGCGAAGTCGAACTTGTGTGTGCCCCAGTTGGGGTGAATCTCGTGCTCAAACAGCATATGGCCGTTAAAGGTGGCAAGGCGGTGGGAGTCGGCCCAAAACCCGCCGGGAACCCAGTCCATGATCACGCCGATGCCAGCCTCGTGGCACGCATCGATAAAGTGCATGAGCTGCTGCGGGTCGCCATAGCGCGACGTGGCGGCATAGTAGCCGGTCGTCTGGTATCCCCAGGAGCCATCGAAGGGATGCTCCATAAGCGGCATGACCTCGATATGCGTGTAGCCCATATCGCGCACGTAGTCCACGAGCTCCACAGACAGGTCGTCGTAGGTGTAAAACACGCCGCGCTGCGCGGGGAAGGGATCCATGGGGCCGGGGTAGTTGCCGTACTCGTCCGGCTCGCCCTGCGGCTCATCGCCGTGGCGCTTCCACGATCCGATATGCACCTCGTAGATGTTAAGGGGCTGTGACATGTGGTTGTGGCCGGCACGGCGCTTGAGCCACGCGGCATCGTTCCACTTGTAGCCATCGAGGGTCCACAGCACGCTGGCGGTACCCGGAGGGCACTCGGCCTTAAAGGCATACGGATCGGCCTTATAGAGCTTCTCGCCCTCGTTGGTCTCGATGAGATATTTATAGAGCTGGCCCTGCTCGGCGCCAGGAATAAAGCCTTCCCAGATAGCGCTCGTATGCACGGGCACCAGAGGGTTGGCTTCCTCATCCCAGTCGTTAAATTCGCCAATGACATGCACGCTCTTTACATCGGGCGCCCAAACGCAAAAGCGCCAGCCGCGCGTACGGTTCTGCGTGTCGGGGTGCGCGCCCATCTTTTCCCAGCTGCGCTCCCACGTGCCGATGCCAAATAGATAGACATCGTCCTTGGTGAGCTCCGGTGCGTGCGGGGCGGCTTTACGGGTTGCGGGCTTTTTAGCCGTTGGCTTTAGCTTTGTATCGCTCACGTTTGATCCCATCATGACGCGGCAGCGTGTTGCCTTGGTGACTAGATGCGAAAGGTCCAAGGCTGCACGAATCGAAGGGACGGCGATAGTTCTATGATTCGTTCCACCTCGCGTGCTCGGTGGAACTTTCGGCAGAAACTACGATAACACCTGTACGTTACTTTTATGAAGGAAAGTGGTTTTTGGGCGGCGTTTAATCGGTAAGCGCCATGTTTAGACCACTGGCAGAATTGCCGTGGTAAAACTCTTGACAGTTTTACCAATTAGGGTTTCTAAATTGTTAGTCAGACGTTTGGTAAAACGTTTTTAGCAGGATGTTTACCATTTGACATCGAAAGGTTCGTTTATGTCCCAGACCGCCGCCCCCAACGTTGCTTTTATTTTCGATTGCGACGGCACACTGGTTAATAGCACCCCCGTTTGGGCCTATGCCCAGCCCGAGTTATTGCACCGCCACGGAGTTGACGTGACGGTCGACGATTTTGCCCAGTTTGAGCATTTGTCGCTCGAGGATGAGTGCCAGGCCTACCACGACACCTGGGGCATTGGAGCGAATGGCGAGGAACTGTATCGCGAGCTGGGCGACATCCTGATCGATGGCTACTCCAAGGTGCCGCCGCGCGAGGGACTCTTGGCGTTTTTGGAGCAGGCGAAGGCGGCCGATATCGCCATGTGCGTGGCCACGTCCACGCCAGCCGAGCTGGTAAAGTCTGCACTCGCTGGTGCTGGCCTTGATTGCTATATGGAGTTTATTACCACGACGGGCGAGGCCGGACGTTCCAAACAGTTCCCGGATGTGTATGAACTTGCGCTGCGTCGCTTGGAGGAGCGCCACGGGCGCATGTTTGAGCGCGCTTGGGTGTTTGAGGATGCTGTCTTTGGCCTAAAGAGCTCCGGCGGCGCCGGCTTTAAACGCGTGGGCATCTATGACGCACACGGCCGCATGAAGCGCGACGATGTACGCGCCAACTGCGATATCTTTATCGACAGCTATGAGGACCTGGACCTGGCCCGCGTGCTTTCGTTTGAGGGATAGGCGAGGACTGTGGCTTGCAAGGTATTAGTTGTCTGCGGCTCGCCTGTGGTGGCGGGCACGGATCTGCTTCGCCAGCTGGCGGGGGAGTGCGACCACGTTGTCGCCGTGGACCGCGGACTCGACGCGCTGCTGGGCGCGGGACTGGGCTGCGACGTGTATGTGGGGGATGCCGACACGGTGAGTGATGCGGGTCGCGCGTTGGTCGATGCTGCCACAGACTTTGAAGTTGAGCGTCACGACCCGTACAAGGACTATACCGATCTGGCGCTGGCGCTCGATTCCGTCCGCCGTCGCTGGCCAGGTGTCGAAGTGGTCGCGACTTGCGCTACGGGAGGCCGTCCGGACATGGCCCTAAGCGTCCTAGGCCTACTAGCAACTTACAAGGACGCTCCCGTCTGGATTGCCGAGGACGAGACCACGGCGCGCATCCTGCACGGAGGCGAATCGTGGATCATTGCGGGCGCCGAAGGCAAGACGTTCTCCATCATCGCCATAGCCCCCAACACCGAGGTAAGCGAACACGGCTTAGAGTGGGAACTAGATCACAGCCCCCTGGGCCTGCTTGCCGACACGGGCATTAGCAACGTCGTAAGGTCAACAGCCACGATCCAAGCCCACACCGGCACCGCCATCGCTTACCTCTACAAGTAAAGACCATCGCATCAGGGTTTTCCTGGGACGTGTCTCTATAGTTTTGTCAACCGCGTGCTTCGCGCCATTTCGGCATG
>CALBBA010000052.1 GCA_937926755.1 uncultured Collinsella sp. | reverse complement strand
CGGTCGGTGCTTTCGTGACCGGTTCGGGCACGTCCTCGGGCATGCTGTTTGGCCCCATCCAGAGCCAGGCTGCCACCGCGCTGGGCGTGAGTGACTACTGGATGGTTGCGCTGAACGCGCTTGGCGTTGCCGCCGGCAAGATGATCTCGCCGCAGACCCTCGCCATTGGTCTTGCCGCCGTGCACGTGCGCGGTAAGGATGCCGAACTCCTGGGCGCGGTGCTACCCTACGCTGCCGGCATGCTGGTCCTCATGAGCGTCATAGCCATACTCGGCCAAAACCTGCCGCTGTAGTCGGCACTTAGGGACGTTCCTTATGTGCCGGCACTTTGGGAACGTCCCTAAGTGCCGGCATCCGAGGACACTCCTTGAATGTTGCCTGTTCAAGAGTGTCCCCAATGACTAGGCGTTTAAAAACGTCCCCAATGACTAGGCCGCTTGCCTGCGATTTTTGACCGTTGGGCGGGCTTGCCGCCCTTGTCGCAAAAACGTTTTTGCATATCGGGTACAACGGGCTTTACGTGAGTAAAGTGCGCGCCGCGTCCACGTGTCGCGTTTTTAAAGGAGGCCCCATGCCTGGTGTTACCCCTGCAGAAGTTTTGTCCAACTTTGGTATTACACTCGTTGAAGATCCCGCCGAGAATCAACCCCGTCTGCTGGTCGATCTACCCGCCGCGGAGCTCGTCGAGCACGCCATCCGCCGCGAAGAAGGCCGCATGGCATCCAACGGCGCGCTGGTGATCGAGACGGGGGAGCGCACTGGTCGTTCGCCCAACGATCGTTTTATCGTTGACACCCCCGATGTTCACGACAAGATCGCCTGGGGTGCGGTCAACCGCCCGCTGTCCGTCGAGAGCTATGAGGCCATCAAGGCCGGCATCGTCGACTATCTCAACGAGCGCGACGTGTTCGTCACGCGCGGCATGGCGGGCGCCGACCGCAACCACACGCGTCGCCTGCTTGTTGCCTGCGAGCGTGCCAGCCAGGCACTCTTCATTAAGCAAATGCTCGCCCGTCCGCTCGCCCGTGAAATCGCGCGCACCGGCGAGCCCGACTTCTGCGTGCTCGCGGCACCCGGCTACCAGTGCGACCCTGCCATCAAGGGCCTCAACTCCAGCGCCGCCGTGGTCATCAACTTCCAGGAGCGAGTGATTCTGGTCGCTGGCACCGGCTACTCCGGCGAGATCAAAAAGTCCATCTTCAGCGTCATGAATTACCTGCTGCCCGTCGAGGACGACGTGCTGCCCATGCATTGCTCGGCCAGCATGGATCCCGTCACGCACGAGACCGCCGTGTTCTTTGGCCTGTCCGGCACCGGCAAGACCACGCTTTCGGCCAATCCCACGCGCCTGCTGATCGGCGACGACGAGCACGGCTGGTCCGACATGGGCATCTTCAACATCGAGGGTGGCTGCTACGCAAAATGCGAGGGCCTGGACGCCTTCCACGAGCCCGAGATCTTCAACGCCGTCCGTTTTGGCGCCATTTGCGAAAACGTGGTGCTTGACGAGAACCGCAAGCCCAACTACGACGACATCTCGATCACGCACAACACGCGCGTGGCCTATCCCGTGGAGCACATTCCTAACGCGTGGACTAAGGGCATGGGCACCACTCCGAGTGTCGTGCTGTTCCTGACTTGCGACGCTTTTGGCGTGCTGCCGCCCATCTCACGCCTGACGGCCGATGCCGCCATGTACCACTTTGTGACGGGCTTTACGGCTAAGATTCCCGGCACCGAGGTCGGCGTCACCGAGCCCACGCCCACGTTCTCTTCGCTGTTCGGCGAGCCGTTTATGCCGCTCGACCCCATGGTTTACGCCAAGATGCTTGGCGAGCGCATTGCCGACGGCCGCACATGCGTGTACCTGGTCAACACCGGCTGGATCGGCGGCGGTTATGGCGTGGGCCATCGCATCGAGCTTGCCTACACGCGCGCCCTGGTGGCCCGTGCCCTCGACGGTACCATCGAGGACAGCGAGTTCGTGCATGACGATATCTTTAACGTCGACATTCCCACGACGTGCCACGGCGTGCCCGATGGCATCCTGGTGCCGCGCCAATACTGGCAGAGCACCGCGCGCTATGACGAGGCCGCGCACAACCTGGCGGTGATGTTCGAGGAGAACTTCGAGAAGAAGTACTCGCACCTGCCCGAGTCCGTCAAAGCCGCCGGCCCGCACGCCCAGGTGCCCGCTGAGGCCCGTCATCGCGGCCGCGGCCTGCTGGGACTCCGCCACTAGCGTCGCCTCAGGCCCAAAACCACCACAAAGGGGACAGGCACCTTTGTGGTGGTTTTGCTCGTGTGGATGACTCGGGTTACAATACGCCTGACATATCGTCCCCTTCTCCGGATGGGGACAGCGCAAGCGTTCTTGTGACGGCACCGTAGGACTTTGAAGGTGGCCGTTGTAAGGGCGCTTTTTGTTTAGGTGCCCTCACTCGGGCGCGCACAATGAAGGGAGAGCGTATGAAGAGCTTTATTGCCGAGGATTCATTCTGGGAGCTGTTTCCGCAGGCAGCGGTCGGTGTTGTGGTCGTGGAGGGCATGAAGCCCACGGCTCAGATTCCTCAAGAGGACGTGGATGCGATTGCGGCGTTGCTCGACTGCGCCAATATCGATGCGGAGCGTCATCTGACCAGCGATACTATCAGCGAGAACGCACCGGTCAAGGCATGGCGCGAGGCCTATCGTCTGTTCAAGACCAAAAAGGGCGCGCGTTGCTCAATCGAGAACCTGCTCAAACGCGTGCTCAAAGGCAAGCCGGTGGGCCACATTACGCCCGCGGTGGACATCTATAACACGGTGTCGTTGACCTACGCGCTGCCCGTCGGAGGCGAGGACCTACATGCGATCGAGGGAGACCTTCGCCTGAAGGTGACCGACGGTGGCGATGCGTTCTGGCCGCTTGGCGAGGAGGCGGACGATCCGACGCTGCCCGGCGAGCTCGCCTACATCGATGATGCGGGCGCCGTGTGCCGCTGCTGGAACTGGCGCGACGGCGTTCGCACGGCGCTGTCCGACGATTCGGCCGATGCATTCTTGGCGATTGAGTGCGTGGAGCCCGAGCGGATGGGGGATTGCCAGGCCGCGATCGATCGCCTAGCCGAGCTGCTCGAGCGCTATCTGGGAGCGACGGTTGTCGTTAAGACGCTTGTGACCCGCGACAATCCCTGTGTGGAGCTGTAGCGGCGTCTGCGGATCATGTTCGCCGGTCAAAACCACCACAAAGGTGCCTGTCCCCTTTGTGGTGGTTTTTATGTTGATGGGTTAACAAATGGGGTATTTGGGTACGGGTGTCGCCTTATGCGACTAAGATGTTTACCCGTAAGCATTATGCAAGCGAAAGGCGGTCGTCTCCCATGCAGCAGAGCGACGAGACACGTTTCGAGGACTTTGTCGGACTGATCAGCGGACTCTACAAGGAGATCCAGCGCATTAAGACATCCGAGGGCGCAAGGCTGGGCCTCAAGGGCTCCGACGTTATGTGCCTGTACTATCTTGAGCGCAGCAAGGACGGCCTGGCTGGCGCCGACCTGGCTCGCATGGCAGGCGTGACCCGCGCCGCCGTCTCGCGTACGCTGGCGCATCTGGAGGAGGGTGGCTACGTCGAGGTCGATGATTCGGGCGATGCCGCCGTTAAGTATCGTGCCCCGGTGCGCCTGACCGCTCTGGGCGGCGAGAGCATGAGCGAGGCGGACCGCATCATTCGCGAGGTGCTCGATACCACCGGTAAGGCTATGGGTGTGGAGCAGCGCGAGCAGATGTATGCGTCGCTGCGCACGATTCTCAACACCCTGCGCGAGATCTAAGGCCGCCAAGGCATTTGCTTCCAATTAACAACTGCATAGTCCCGTTTGAGTGCGTATGCCGTGCCGGGGCATTGCTGTCAAAATTCCCCGCGAGAGGTCCGCGAAAGAAAGGATTCGCTATGTCCATTCGTATTATTACCGATTCCGCGAGCGATATGTCGCCGGCTGAGCACCCCGCTCTGCGTGTTCTGCCGCTGTCCGTCACCTTTGGCACCGATGTGTACATGGATGGCGTCGACATCGATCACCAGCGCTTTTACGAGATGCTCGTGGAGCGCGATGAGCTGCCCAAGACCGGCCAGGTCAACCCGTACGCGTTTTCGCAGGCTATTGCCGAGGCGCGTGATGCCGGCGATGAGGCTGTGATTATTACCGTGGGCGCTAAGCTTTCGGGCACCAATCAGAGTGCCCGTACCGCACTTGCCGAGGCGCCGGGCGGCGACGTGTACGTGGTGGATAGCAACAACGTCACTCTGGGTGAGCGTGTCCTGGTCGAGTATGCCCTGCGCCTGGTGGACGAGGGCCGTAATGCGGCCCAGATCGCGGCGGCCGTCGAGGCCGTCCGTGACCGCGTGGTCGTCATCGGCCTGCTCGAGACGCTGGAGTACCTGGTTCGCGGCGGTCGTCTATCTGCTGCGGCCGGCGCCGTGGGCACGCTGCTCAACGTGAAGCCCGTGGTGGCTGTCGAGGACGGCCTTATCGTGCAGTTGGGCAAGGCGCGCGGTTCCAAGAACGGCCGCAACCTGCTGAACCAAAAGGTCGAAAAGTCAGGCGGCATCGACTTTTCCATGCCGCTGGCGCTGGGCTATACGGGCCTTTCGGATGCGGTGCTCAAGAAGTATGTCGAGGACAGCGCGGCACTGTGGGCTGGCCACACCGAGGGCGAACTGCACGTTCACACCATCGGTGCCACCATCGGCACCCATGTAGGCCCCGGCGCCGTAGCCGTGGCCTTCTTCCAGCCCGTTAACTAGCCCACCTGCCAAAACCACCACAAAGGGGACAGGCACCTTTGTGGTGGTTTATGCTATT
>CALBBA010000051.1 GCA_937926755.1 uncultured Collinsella sp. | reverse complement strand
ACCATATTGCGATAGACGACCACGTTTGCCCAGATAAAACCTGCCAAAATAAACCTGTCCCTTTTTGGTAGGTTTGGATCAAGGCAACGCCGATGCCTTGGCACCGACAGCGAAAACCCGCCAGAGCGAGCAAGGTGCCTTGAAACGAGGCGGCATTGATCTTTTGATCATGCCGTCGAAGTTGAAAGGCAGATTGCCGCTCTGGCGGGTTTGCAGCGTCAACTAGTTACGCGATTTGGTAAAACCGCGTAACCCAATTAGAAGCGGTTGCCGCGGAAGCCGCCACCGTTGCGGCCGCCACGGTCGCCACCGCGACCGCCGCGGTCGTTACCACGGTTGCCGCCGAAGCCACCACGGTTCCCACCGCGATCGCCATAGCCACCACGGTTGCCACCAAAGCCGCCGCGACCGCCACGGTCGCCGCCACGGCCACCGCGCTCGTCACGGCCGCCGCGAGGACCGCGGTCCTCGTCCAGGCCCATGGCGACGAGCGGAGCGATAACCTTATCGAGAGCGGCCATCAGCTCGGTGGCCTCCTCGTAAGAAAGCTCGGGCAGGAGCTTCTCCTTCTTGTTGGCAAGCTCGACCAGGCCCTCAGCGGCATCCTCGGCGGCGAAGACAACAATCTTGCGCATATCGCCCTCGGCGTCGTCGATGCGGCCGACCAGATCGGCAGCCTCGGCCTCGGCCATCAGGCCATCGAGCTCACGAAGGCGCATGCCCAGCAGGTCGGACATTTCCTTCTGCTCCATCTTGGGCTTGAGGTCAAGGAGCTTGATGGCGCGCTCGATGTTCGCCATGCGCTCGGCCTTGGCCTCCTCCTCCTTGGAAATAGCAAAGCGACGGCTGCGCAGCAGGCGGGCGGCCTTCTGCATCTTGTCCATCAGCTCTTCGTCATCGTAATCAGCGGCGGCCTCGACAACCTCGGCCTCCTCGGCGGAAACCTCGTCAGCAGCCTCAACCTCGGCAGCTTCGGTCTCCACGGTCTCGACTGCCTCGACCTCGGCAGCCATGGTCTCGTTCTCGGTCTCGTTCATGATCTCTTCGTTCTCAGACATGAGACTCCTTCTTGGCCCTCTCGGGCATCATCGCCCCATTCGCGGGGCCCGTCGCGCACTCTTTGCGCTTTAAACATTCATGCCTCTCGGCAAAACGTCCATTAGTTTATGGTGTCGCCATCCAATCTAGCTGCAGAATCTATGTGCACACATTAATGCGACATGTGCGACTCGCGGCGAGCGTACACCAGCGACACCGCGAACCCGACAACGGCAATCACGGCCGCCACGCGCACGGCGGCTGCAAATCCTATCGCCTGGGCAACGTCCGACGCAACGCCGGCGGCGCCAGCAGCCACCGCAGAACTCGAAAGCAGGCCGATAAACAGCGACGGACCAAACGACGCGGCAATCATGTTCCACGTGTTAAGCAATGCCGTTCCGTGGGGATGCTCAGCGGCAGGCAGCGTCTCCAAGCCGGCCGTTTGCGAGGGGCTCAGCACCAAACCGACTCCGGCATACACCACAACGGTCAGCGCCACGACGACGCCGATGTTCATACTTGCCGCCGTCATCGAGATTGCCGTCTGCCCCACGGCAATCAGGGCAAAGCCGACCGGCAGCAGCGGCCATGCGCCACGGGCGTCCATCACGCGTCCGCCCACAATCGAGGTCACGGCGTTGCAGGCAATCGCCGGCAAAATGAGCAAGCCCGCAATAAGTGCGGTCATGCCGTATGCGCCCTCAAAATAGAGCGGCAACAAAACGCTCATCGAGAACGTCGTCATCATCGACACCACCACAAGCAGGCACGCGGGCCAAAAACGAACGCTCGCCATGGGACGCACGTTAAGCACCGGATGCTCGAGCTTGAGCTGACGGGCCGCAAACAGGCCGAGCAGCACAATGGCGGCGGAAAGCGCCACGATGCCGGCAATCGGATTGGTCGAGAACTCGCCTACGGAATACACGAATGCCGTAATGCCGGCGGCGAGCAAAACAACCGACAGAATATCAAGCGTGGCGTTCGAGCGCTCTCCGACATTCTGAACAAGCTTTACGCCCGCCGCAGCGACCACAATGCCGCCCACCAGCGGCACTACGAACACCGCCCTCCAGCCGAACAACGTGCACATAAGACCGCTGATTACGGGTCCAAACGCCGGCCCTAGCGTAATGCAGGCACCGCCCAGGCTAAGATACAGACCGAGCTTCTCGCGCGGCGCGCAAGACAACACCACGTTCATCATGAGCGGGAACAAGATGCCCGATCCCGCAGCCTGCAAAATACGACTTGGTAGCAAAACGCTAAACGACGGAGCGATCAGACACAGGACTTCGCCGGCGACCATACATCCGCATGCGAAAAACAACAGCTTGCGCGTCGAGAAACGGCCGGACAGGAAGGCCATGATGGCCGTAAAGATCGACGTCACGATCATGTAGCCCGAAACGAGCCACTGCGCCGTGGTGGCACTCACCGAAAAGGCTGCCATAATGTCGTGCAACGCCACGTTAATGATGTTCTCGTTAAACGCGGCAACAAAGGCTGCAATATACATAACGACGAGAAGCGCCGCAGTGGCCGATGGCGCTACTTGAACTTGTTGCTGAGATTTGCTCCCCATGCATTTCCTTCCTCTTGGAACGACAGTCGTATCGCCCCAGAGGAACAGTCCAGGGCGAGGATGAGCCCTAGACTTACGCCAGACGCCGCACGCGACGAGTCTGGCAACATGGTCCAACGTCAAAAGATTGTAACGCGGACGCGCAGCTTTCCTTCCGCGCTATTATTAAAAGTCCACGAAAGCATAAGACATGAGGAGCCCGCCATGATTAAGCCCATCATGAAATCCGAGTTCTTTTTGCGCCTGCCTTCCGAAGACGCGGGCCCCGATGACGCCGTGACCGGGCAGGACCTCCTGGATACACTCCACGAGCATGAGCACGAGTGCGTGGGGCTCGCCGCCAACATGATCGGTGTGCGCAAACGCATCATCTGCGTAAAGGACGGCAACAGGGCGCTCCTGATGTACAACCCTCAAATTCTTGAACAGGTCAATGCCTATCAGACGAGCGAAGGATGCCTCTCGCTGATCGGCGAGCGTCCCTGCACCCGCTATCGCCGCATTAAGGTTGAGTATTTGGACGAGAATTTCGTCCACCGCATCAAAAACTTCTCGGGCTACACCGCCGAGATCATCCAACACGAAATCGACCACTGCAACGGGATTGTTATTTAGACAGCCAGGGTAACGATGCAGGTTGAGCACACGACAGCAAGCGAGCCGCATTTGCGCCAAGGTGACGTGAAATGAGAGGGCGCTGACCTTCTGGTCGCGCCCTCGAAATTGAACGTCAGATTGGCGTGAATGCGGCCCGCGCAGCGTCAACGAGCCCGCCGTTCGGTAGAACGGCGGAACTAATTACCTTACGTAGACGACGTTGTCGCGGCGGGGTTTGGGCTCGGGTAGCGTGTCCTCGGCATAGCCCAGAATGCAGTGACCGACACCGCGCAGGCTGCCGTCGGCGGGCAGGCCCCAGCTGGCCAGCAGCTCCAGGCCCTCGGGCGAGTCAAAGACCTCATGCGCGCGGTGAATCCAGCACGAATCGACACCCAGTGCATAGGCGGCGTTGAGCAGGTTGCCCATGGCGAGCGAGCCGTCTTCCAGATGTGTGGGCACGCTGCGGTCAACCAGCACCACCACAACGGTCTTGGCGCCATAGAAGGGGTCGCTGTTGCTGCCCATGACCTGGGCGTTGAGCTGTGAGAGACGCTCGACGGTCGCGAGGTCGGTGACGGCGACAAACGTCACCGGCTGGCGGCCCATGCCGCTCGGTGCATATTGGCCGGCTTCGATAATACGTGCAAGCTTTTCGGCCTCGACGGGACGATCGCTGTATTTGCGGCAGCTGCGGCGGTGAATGAGCGCTTCGATAGTCTCCATGGTGCCTCCTTGTAGTGGCGTTGCAGATGCCCCGTTCATACCCGTCGGGCTCAAACGATAGACGGTCAATTGCCCGGCCAAAAGGATAGATTCCAATTGGAAAAGTAGGTTTGCATAAAAGTACCTTCAGAATGTGACAAACAAATGGGATGGTTAAACGTTTTATCCCGTCTACCCTGCGGTTTTTTACCACTTGCCTAAATGATGCGCGCATAAGCTCTGATAAAGGTTTTACTAAAGGAGTATCAACGTTTATCAACGCGCCATGGTGGCGCCGGGCCAGGAGGTAACATCATGTTCCAGGCTGGAGATGTCGTCGAGACCGACTTCGAAGGATTTCTGAAGCTGCTGCGTTCCAAGACGCGCGCTTTCGTGTCGATTAACGATCACGAGTACTACATCACGCACACCGATGGCTATTGGCGTGTTCAGGATTGCGAGGCCCTCAACGATAAGGGCCACTTTACCGACTGCTCCGAGCTGGTCAACACGGTCTGCGAGGTCGTCGAACTGCCGTGGATCTGCGGCAAGAGCCTGCACGACAGCTTCTCGGGTGCTACGGTCTACGAGGCCGTCGCTGCTTAACAGCCAACACTCGATATTCTCTCGCAACCGCCGGCGCCGCCCCCGCGCCGGCGGTCTTTTTGTCGATATGCTTATGTAGAGCCGATCATAAACAACAATCTTGTTGACGATAGTCAAAACTCGGACTAATGTAGAGATATTAATTGGTCAAAACTCGGACTATCGAATGGTGGGAGAGATGAATAGTGCAGTTAGCCCGGTCGATTTCGACCGGATGCTCAACGGGCTTGATCGTATCTATTCGGAGTTCGCGCGTACTTGCGGTCTTTCGGACTGCGCCTACTGGATGCTCGTCGACACGAGTGCAGCGGGTGGAAGCGTTGCCGTGAGTCGGCTGACGAGTGAATGGTTCTACAGCAAACAGACCATCAATTCGGCGATTAAGACGCTTAGGGCGCGAGGGCTTGCGACGTTGGAGTTTGCCGAGGGCAGTCGTAAGAACAAGGTTGTGCGACTGACCGAAGAAGGCGTGCAGTTTGCCAAGCGCTACGCGTTGCCGGCGCAAAAAGCCGAGCAACAGGCATTCGAGGCGCTCGAGCCGTGGGAACAGCGCGAGATCATGCGCTTGGTCGGTAAGTTCTCCCACGTTCTGAACGAAGAGTGCGAGGCATTTAAACGGCAAGTGGCCGCCGAGAACGAGGCTGACGATAAGGGCGAGGGGGACACATGCGACTCTTAATGAGGTTTATGAGGCCGTACCGCGGTCTGATTGCGGTGACGCTGTTTGCGGTGCTGATAGATAACGTCGGTACGCTGTTGGTTCCCACGATGCTGGCGA
>CALBBA010000050.1 GCA_937926755.1 uncultured Collinsella sp. | reverse complement strand
AGGCCGTCGGCGTCACCCATCTTGACCATCATGGTGCCAAAGTAGGTGGCGTCCATCACCTGGGCGCGAGCCTGCTCGATGGTGACGCCCTTCTTGGCGCGGAGCTCGGCAAACTTCTGCGCGTACTCCTCGTGCTTCTCGGCGTTGCGCGGATCGATGACGGTGGCGCCGGGAACGTTGATCTCGTCGGGGTTGCCCAGGATGACGATCTTTGCCAGGCCCTCCTCGATGATCTTGGTGGCCGCGACGATGGTGCGCGGATCCTCGCCCTCGGGCAGGACGATCGTCTTAAGGTCGGCCTTGGCGGCAGACTTCATACGGTTAAGGAAATCGCTCATGTTACTCCTTACAAGCGTTTCACTAAGCTCCAGGCGCCCGGCTGTTCACGAATAAACCCGCTGCTAGCGGGTTTACCTTTCAAATTTGTACGCCGCGGTGCTTGAGCTTTCCTTGTGTGGCAAGCTCATTATAGGACGCATTAGCGCTATAATCACTCTGATAAATGTGTCTCGAAGAATGTTCGAGAAAAGCCCAGCTAACGAGCCCGTGGCTTTTGACAAGGAGTATCGATGCAGATTACCTCAGGCCTGCCTGAAGGCTTTAACGCCGGCGCGTACGACATGATTGTCGTCGGTGCTGGATATGCCGGTGCCGTTTGTGCCCGCCGTCTCGCCGAGACCATCGGCTATCGTGTTGCCGTTTTGGAGCGCCGTAGCCACATTGCGGGCAATGCCTATGACTGCACTGACGAGGCCGGAATCCTGATCCACGAGTACGGTCCGCATATCTATCACACCTTTAACGAGCGCGTGCACAATTTCCTGTCGCGCTTTACCAAGTGGACGGATTATCAGCACAAGGTGCTCGCCAACATCAACGGTACCCTTATGCCCGTGCCCTTCAACCATGCGAGTCTCAAGCTCGCCTTTGGTGACGAGCGCGGCGAGGAGCTGTATCAGAAGCTCGTGGAGACCTTTGGCAAGGATGTCAAGGTGCCCATTATGGAGCTGCGTAAGAAGAACGACCCCGACTTGGCCGAGGTCGCCGATTACGTCTACGAGAACGTCTTTTTGCATTACACCATGAAGCAGTGGGGCCAGACGCCCGATCAGATCGATCCCTCGATCACCGGCCGCGTTCCCGTCTTTGTGGGCGATGATGACCGCTACTTCCCGCAAGCCCCCTTCCAGGGCATGCCGCAGGAGGGCTACACGGCGCTCTTTGAGCACATGCTCGACCACGACCTGATCGACGTGTTCTGCGACGTGGACGCCCGCGATCTCTTTGAGATCGACGAGACCACCGTCAAGATCGACGGCAAGGTCTATGGTGGCGAGATTGTCTATACCGGTCCACTCGACGAGCTGTTCAACCTCGACTTGGGTGCGTTGCCGTACCGCACGCTCGATATGAAGTTCGAGACGCTCGATATGGACCAGTTCCAGCCCGTGGGCACCGTCAACTACACCACGAGCGAGGACTACACGCGTATCACCGAGTTCAAGAACATGACCGGTCAGGTCCTGCCCGGCAAGACCACCATCATGAAGGAGTACTCCAAGGCCTATACGCCCGGCTCGGGCGAGACACCGTACTACGCCATTCTTGAGCCCGAGAACCGTGAGCTCTATGAGCGCTATCTTGAGCGCGTCCAGAACCTGACGAACTTCCACCCGGTGGGTCGTCTGGCCGAGTATCGTTACTACGATATGGACGCTGTGACCAATTCCGCCCTCGATCTTTCGGATGAGATTATCGCCTGCCATGCATAAAGTCATAACATTCGGTATTCCCTCGTATAACGCCGCCAAGGACATGGACCATTGCATCACCTCTATCTTGGAGGGGAGCAATTACGCCACCGATATCGAGATTATCGTGGTGGACGACGGCTCCAAGGACGAGACGGCCGCCAAGGCCGACGAGTGGGAGGCCCGTTACCCTGGAATCATCCGCGCGGTGCACCAGGAGAACGGCGGTCACGGTATTGCCGTCCTTTCGGGTCTGCGCGAGGCGCAGGGCACCTACTACAAGGTTGTTGATTCGGACGACTGGCTTGACGGTGCTGCCCTTTCGACCATGCTGTCGATTCTGCGTGGCTTTGAAGAGCGCGACCAGCGCGTTGACCTGTTTATCTCGAACTACGTGTACGAGAAGGTTTACGAGGGCACGCATACCGCTATTGGCTACAAATTTGCCCTGCCGCGCAAAAAGATCTTTTCTTGGGATCAGATCGGTCATTTCCGCCTGGACCAGAACCTACTCATGCACAGCCTGTGCTATCGCACGGATGTGCTGCGCGAGTCCAACCTTCCCATGCCGCCGCACACGTTCTATGTGGACAACATCTACGCCTACGTGCCGCTGCCGCGTTGCAAGACCATGTACTACGCCGACATCGACCTCTACCGCTACTTTATCGGTCGCGAGGGCCAGAGTGTCAACGAGGCCACGATGGTCAAGCGTCTGGACCAGCAGTTCCGTGTTACGCGTATCATGATGGATTCGTACCACTTGTACAGCGATGTTGAGTCGTCGCGCCTGCGTTCGTACATGATGGGCTACTTCACCATGATGATGGCGATCTGCTCGGTGCTGACCAAGCTTTCCGAGGAAGATTGCGCCGACGAGCGCCTAAAGACGCTGTGGAATGATTTGAAGGCCTACGACGAGCGCATGTATCGTCGTGCCCGCTACGGCGTGGTCGGGTTCTTCACCAATCTGCGCGGACGGGCCGGAGACAAAACCACGCTTGGCCTATACCGTCTTGCCTCAAAGATCTTCAAATTCAACTAGCTGCCGAGTAATCGCTGCTGATAGGTTGACTGGGCCCCTTGGCCTTTAGTTTGCTACTGCGAACAGTCCTGCTCGCACGGAAAGCACATTAAGTGCTTTCCGACTCGTGCGGAACTTGTATCAAACTAAAGGCCAAGGGGCCTCTGCTACAAGAATCGATTGTCAGGTTATTTGAATTTGAAGATCTTCGACGCGCGGTACACAGGGGCCTGGGCTGAAAAGACTTGGTTGGTAGGTTGCCCGGTGGGGCTTGGTTATGTTTGTCGCGAGTTCCGCACGAGCCGAAGAGCACTTAATGTGCTCTTCGTGCGAGCCAGGACTGTAGAGCAGCAAACATAACCAAGCCCCACCGGGCAACCGTCAGGTTAGGCTACTTCGCGGCGCCGGGGATGCAGTGGGAGGTTTTTGCGGTTTTGGCTCCGTTTACGATGGCGGTTTCCAGGGCCCTTACGGCGAGCATGCCCAGCAGGTCTAGGGGAACGGCGGCGCTTGCCTGGGCGCCCAGTTTGCCGCTGGCGAGGGTGTAGATGGTGTCGCCGTCGTTGGTGGTGTGTGTGGGGCGGATGGCGTGTGCGTAGGCGTCTGCGGCCATCTGGGAGACCTTGGTGGCTTGTGCCTTAGTGAGTTCCACGTTGGTGACGATGCAGCTGATGGTGGTGTTGGTGCGGTCGAGCGGCATCTGCATGGATCCGGCGGCGGCAAAGGCTGCGAGTTCCATGTCGACAATCTGGTCGCTATCGGCTGCGGCGCGCATACCGGCGACCCACTCGCCGGTGAAGGGGTCGACAACGTTGCCGCAGGCGTTGACCGAGACCACGGCGCCCACCTTGATGGGGCCGAGCGCCACGGCGGCAGCGCCAAGGCCGGCCTTCATGCAGGTAGCGGGGCCCATGAGCTTACCCACGGTAGCGCCCGTGCCGGCGCCCACGTTGCCCTGTTCGAGCCTGGTGGGGGTGTGGTCGAGTGCTTCGCGCACCGCGGCGATGCCGGCCTCAATGTCAGGGCGAACGGTGGGGTTACCAAAGGCGAGGTCGAAGATACAGCTGGAGCACACGATAGGCACCTGCGTGGGGCCGACGGGAAGGCCGATGCCGCGGCTCTCAAGCTCGCGAGCGACGCCGCTTGCAGCCTCGAGGCCAAAGGCCGATCCGCCCGAAAGGCAGACGGCGTGGACCTTATCGACGGTGTTTTCGGGACGCAGCAGGTCGGTCTCACGCGAAGCGGGGGCGCCACCACGTACGTCAACGCCACCGGTGGCACCCTCGGGCGCCACGATTACGGTGCAGCCGGTGCCAGCCTCCTCGTCCGTATAGTTGCCATAGCAAAAGCCATCGACATCGCAGACGTCAATGGCCTCGAGCAGTGTATCCATGTTTAACTCCTATCGGTTTTCCGCCGCGCCTTGTGCCCGGTCGGGATCCGTACGGTACGCCAAAATTGTAGGCGCCGGGGGATACCCAGCGCCAGATGCAATTACGAGAGTTTTTGAATCGCGCGCGCGACGCGGGCGATGGGTAGGCCCACCACGTTATAGAAGTCGCCCGAAATATCGTGCACGAGCATGCGTCCTCCTGTGCCCTGAATGCCGTAGGCGCCGGCCTTGTCCATGGGCTCACCCGAGGCGACGTAGTGCTCGATCTGCTCGTCGGTGAGCTCGTAGAACGTTACGTCGGTCACATCGACAAAGGACAGGCTCTCGGCGGCATGCGGGGCAGCCGTATCGCCTGCTTTAACGATGCAGACGCCGGTTGCGACCTGGTGCGTGCGGCCCGAAAGCTCACGGAGCATGGTGCGCGCCTCGTCCTCGGTTGCCGGCTTGCCCAGAATCTTGCCGTCAAAGGTGACGATGGTGTCGGCCGCGACCGTTAGCTCATTGGGCTCGGCATGTTCGGCGGCAACGGCGGCGGCTTTGGCGCGTGCTAAGCGTTCAACGAGCGTAAGCGGGGCCTCGCCATCAAACGGCGTTTCGTCGATATCGGCAGGAATGATGCGAATGTCATAGCCTGCCTCGCGCATCAACTCGATGCGGCGCGGTGATTGCGAAGCCAAAATCATAGCTGAATGCCCTCGGCGACCTTATCGACGGCCTTGTCGCCGGCGAGCGTACGCAGCAGCTCAAGCGCAAAGGGGAGCGACTGGGCCATGCCGCTGGCAGTGATGATGTTGCCGTCGTGTGTGACCTTGTCGCCGGTATAGGCGCCCTCGGGGAAACTCTTCTCAAAGCCGGGGAAGCACGTGGCGTGGCGTCCCTCGAGCAGGTCAAGCTCGCCCAGGATAAACGGGGCGGCGCAGATGGCGGCAACATGCTTGGTCGCGGCGAACTCACAGACTACGTCGCAGACGCGCTGGTCGGCGCGCAGGTTGGTGGCGCCGGGCAGACCGCCGGGCAGCACGACGCAGTCGTACTCGTCAAAGTTAATCTCGTCAAAGAGTGCGTCGCAAGTTACGGGAATCTGCAACGAGCTTACGACCTCGCGCGTGGGCATGATCGAGACGAGCGTGGCACGCACACCGCCGCGACGCATGACATCGACCATGGTCAGGCATTCAATCGTTTCAAAGCCATCGGCGGCAAGAACGGCAACGCTGGGCATAAGGGTTCCTTTCAAAAAGCGGCATACAATTAGCCGTCTTATACCCCGAAGACATACGCTTGCCACGCTCCATTCCCCAATGATTTTGATCCTCGCCCCAGAAAATCATGCAGGGTGGATGGGTGTTGCGCACTAGGAGGGGCTTGCGGTGCGGCGATAAAATCTCGGCATCCGTCATCTTTCGCTACATGAGGAGCTGATGTGCGATGATAGGCCTTAGGGTATTCGATCTTCTCATTTTGCTAGTTGTGTTTGGTGGTGTCGCGGCTGTCGCCTTTGCCGTTATCTTGAACAAGGAATCGTCGAACAAGCCTCAGCCTCCGCAGTCCAATCCGTACCAGCAAATGCCTCCCGCGCAGCAGGTTCCACCGCTTCAGCAGACGCCGACCGCGGTCGATGATGCTCAGCCAGTTGAGCCTACTTATTTTTGCGCTCAGTGTGGCTCAAAGCTGGAGACAAATGCCTCCTTCTGCCAAAACTGCGGCGCTCCCGTCAACCACCAGTGATTTTTCTGGGACGGGGATTAAATAAGGCTCTGTTAGACCAGGATTGACATACATGTGTCCCCACGGTGCCATATCGTT
>CALBBA010000049.1 GCA_937926755.1 uncultured Collinsella sp. | reverse complement strand
CTTCGCCCGGGAGCGTATCGCCGAGGACGCCCCCAAGCCGGGTGAGTATGAGGAGCTCGAGGAGCTGCTGCCGCGCTCCGAGCATGCCGAGGTGCTGGTGGCGACGGCCAACGATGCCCATGCATCGCTTGCCTCCGAAGGGGGAGCGCTCGACGCCGTGAACAGCGCCGTGGCAGAACTTTCCCGAATGGCTACCGTCGATCGCAAACTGGGCGACATTGCCGATGCGCTTTCGGATGCCTGTATCTCACTTGAGGATTGCGCGAACGAGCTTCGTGCCTATCGCGATGGCGTCGCCTTCGACCCGCGCGAGCTCGCTCGCATGCGTGAGCGGTTTTCCGACCTCAAGGGCCTGTTGCGTCAGTGGGGTCCCACCATGGACGATGTTTTTGCCATGCGCGATCGCTCGCAAGAGCTGCTGTCCCTGGTCGATGATGGCGATGAACAGATCAAAAAGGCGCGCGAATCACTTGGTGCTGCTGAGCGCGAGTTGTTTGCCGCTGCCAAGGCGCTTAAGCGCGCTCGCAATACGGCGGCCCCGCGCTTCTGCCACGAGGTTGGTCGTCAGATGGCACGCTTGGAGATGGGCGGCGCCGAGCTCGTCTGGGAGTCGCGCGATCTTCCCCGTGCTGAGTGGACGCCCGTTGGTCCTTCGAGCTACGAGCTGCTATACCGCAGCGGTGCTGGTTTGACTCCACGTCCCCTGCGCCGCATTGCGTCGGGCGGCGAGCTCAGCCGCGTTATGCTGGCGAGCAAGGTGGTCTTGGGTAATGCTGACGGCGTCGACACACTGGTATTTGACGAGGTCGATGCCGGTGTCGGTGGTTCCACGGCTCGTGCTCTTGCTGGTGTGCTGGCCGATCTCTCCGCTACGTATCAGGTGATTGTCGTAACCCACTTGGCGCAGGTCGCCGTCATGGCCGACAAGCATTATGTTGTCAGCAAGGAGCCGGGCGATGTTCCCCAGACGCATTTGGACGAGGTAACCGGCGAAGCGCGTACCGCCGAGATCGCCCGCATGTTGAGCGGCGATCAGTCCGAGGCAAGCTTGGCCCACGCGAAGCAGATGCTCGAAGAAGCTCGAGGTTAGGTCGTATCAGCGGTGTTGGTGGGACAAAATAGACTGAAATTTTTGTCCCACTACGCGTTTTACTCAACGACCTTGTCCGGCTGGATGAGCTCCTCGTAGTAGCTGATATGTTCGCGAGCGTCTTCAATCTCGGGCAGCAGGAAGTTGTAGATGACTTCGATGATCATCGTGGCGCTGATCTTAGAGAACGCAAAGTCGCCCGTTGTCAGCAGCGCTTCGTGGTTGACGGTGTTAAAAGTGTAGTCTGCCAGGCGCGCGAGCGGGGATTTACTGTCGCTGCTGATGACGACTACGGTTGCGCCGCAGTTGTGAGCCGCTTTTGCCATGCGATTCAGTCGGCGCGATTTGCCAGAGTTTGAGATTAGCACGATGACGTCACCCGGGCGTAACGTGAGCGCAAAGCCGATTGATGTCTCGCTAATGGTGCTCGCCATGCAGCGCAGGCCCAGCTGCGAAAACTTAAACGTCGCATCGAGCGCGACCGCGTTCGTATTGCCCACGGCGGCGAACTCAATAACGCCGGCATTCTTAAGCGCGTGTACAACTGCGGCCAACGTGTCGTGATCTATGCCGTCGATGGTCGCATTAAGCTCACTCACCTTGGCGGCGAGGATATTTTTTAGGCTCTGCTCCATATTGTCGAGCGAGACCTCGTCAGTCAGGCCCTCGTTACGCTGGCTTTCCAAATCCCTCGCCAACGAAAACTGAAAGCTGCGGAAGCTACCAAAGCCAAGCTTGCGGCAGAAGCGCGAAACGGTCGCCTCGGACGTGGCGGCGGCGCGCGAGAGCTGAGCGGCCGTGAGGCGTGGCGCCTCGGACTGGTGCTCCAATATATAGTCGACAATGCGCTGCTCGGACTCGCTGTATCCCTGATGGGTGCTAATGAGGGAAAGTGCGCTCTTGCTACTATCGGTCATGGATGGCTCCTGGTTGGCATGAAAATCTAATTTACTACGCCATGCCATAGTATACGGGCATTTTCAATTACAAGATACACCTTGCCGTTTCAAGTGTTGATGGTAAACTTTCACTTACCGTTTACGGTTATGAAAGAACCTTTCACCGGAGATTTGCACCTTAGCTCTTCTCACGCGGACGGTAGGTTGGTATCTTTCAGTTGTGGAAAAACGCGCATCGAAGCGCGTGTAGGGGAGCGCCCGCGGGCGCTGTACTCAAGAAGGAGGGACACATGGCTAAGTTTGACATCATCGCCGCGACCGGTTGCCCGACCGGCATTGCGCACACCTTCATGGCGAAGGAGGCGCTGGAGAAGGCTGCTGCCGAGCGTGGTCTGACCATTAAGGTCGAGACACATGGCCAGGTCGGTGTCGAGAACGAGCTCACCAAGAGTGAGATCGCCGGTGCCAAGGCCGTCGTCGTCGCAGCCGATAAGGATGTCCAGGCTGAGCGTTTCGCCGGCAAGCCCATGGTTTCCGTTGGTGTTTCCAAGGCCCTGTCCGTCGAGGCCGCCGGAAAGCTGATCGACCGCGCGCTCGCCGCCAAGGGCGACGACACGGTTGCCGCTGCCGCCGATGTCGAGGACGAGGTCGAGGAGAAGGAGTCCATCGGTCACGTCATCTACAAGCACCTCATGAACGGCGTCAGCCACATGCTGGTCTTCGTCGTTGCCGGTGGTGTTCTGACCGCCATTTCGTTCCTGTGGGGCATCACGTCCTTTGATTCGACGGCTGCCGACTACAACAGCTTTGCCGCGATGCTCAAGATTATCGGCGGTATCGCCATGAACCTCATGGTTCCGGTGCTCTCCGCTTACATCGCCGAGTCCATCGGCAAGCGCCCGGCGCTCGTCCCCGGCTTTGTTGCCGGTATGATTGCCATCCAGGGTCTTCCCATCAACGCCGATACCGGCATGATCGACGCTGGAGGCTCGGGTGTGGGCTTCGGCTTCCTGGGCGGCATCGTCGGCGGCTTCCTCGCTGGCTATGTCATCCTGCTGCTCGAGAAGGCTTTCTCTAAAATTCCCGCGAGCCTTAATGGCCTGAAGGCAATCTTTCTGTATCCGCTGTGCTCTACCGCCATCGTCGGCCTGGTCATGCTCGGTATTTCCGGCCCCATGGCTGCCATTAACCAGGGCATGATGGATTTCCTGCAGAGCCTCGGTAACTCCGGTCCGGTGATCCTTGGCCTGGCCATCGGCTGCATGTGCGCCTTTGATATGGGCGGCCCGGTCAACAAGGCTGCTTACGCTACTGGCACCTTCCTGCTCGGTACCGCTCTCGAAGCTGGCGTCGGCACCGAGACCTACAACTTCGGCACCAACTTCATGGCTGCCGTCTCCGCCGCTTGCATCGTTCCGCCGCTGATCACCACCTTCGCCGTCGTTGTCGGCAAGAAGTACTTCAGCCAGGAGGATCATGACGCCGGTATCGTCAACCTCATCCTTGGTTGCACCCACATCACCGAGGGTGCCATTCCGTTCATGACCAAGAACATCTGGCCCGTCATGCCCATCATGATGCTCGGTTCTTCCATCGCTTCCATCTTGACCATCTTCTTCAACGTTCACGATCCGGCGCCTCACGGCGGCTTCCTGGTCCTGCCCGTTGTCGAGAACGGTCCGCTGTGGGTCCTCGCGATCCTCATCGGCGCTGTGGTCGGTGGCATCCTGTTCGTGGCCTTCAAGAAGTACGACTTCGAGAAGAATCAGAAGGCCGCTCCTGTAGCCAGGTCCGTTGAGGCCCCCAAGGCCGCTGCCGTCGAGGCCCCCAAGGAAGAGGCTGCCGACTTCGTGAAGGTCGAGAATGTCTTTGTCGCCGAGGACTTCGCTTCTCGTGACGAGGCTCTGAGCTTCGTTTCCAACCAGGCTGTCAAGGCCGGTATCGCCAGCGACGCCGACGCCGTGATGAACGCCTTCCTGACCCGCGAGGCCGAGGGCACCACGGGCATGATGGAGGGCTTCGCCATCCCGCATGCCAAGTCCGACGCCATTACCGAGGCTGCCGTCATCGTCGTCAAGGACGAGTCCGGTGTGACCGGTTGGGACACCATGGACGGCGCTCCCGTCAACGTGGCCATCGCGCTGCTCATCCCGGGTGCCCAGGCTGGCACCACGCACCTTAAGATCCTGTCCAAGGTCGCCGAGGCGCTCATGGACGAGGACTTCCGTGCCACCGTCAAGGGTTCCACCGACGCCGCCAAGATCGCCAAGACGATCAACGCCCGCCTGGTCTAATCCCGCAACACGCGAATACCATCGCCCCCTGTATATAAGGCGGAGTCCCTCTCCAGGGCCTCCGCCTTTTTCTACCCCTCCCATAAGCTGCGGTGAAATAGGGACTGTTTAAACGATTCAACCCCAAATTCAGTCCCTATTTCACCGCAACTTACAAAAGGGCATAGAGGGGGCTACCTATCGAGTCTTTGTCGCGAACAGATCATCAGCCAGATTTCCGTTTGCACGATATTGCTCTGGACCGACCGAGTTTCCGCAGCTTGCTCGCCCACAGGGGCCCGTGCGCGGCCTGTGAGATTTATCGCGAGTTCCGCACGAGCCGAAGAGCACTTAATGTGCTCTTCGTGCGAGCAGGACTGTAGAGCAGGAAATCTCACAGGCCGCGCACGGGCCCCTGTGGGCGAGCAAGCGGACGACAAACACATCTGTCCAATAATTCGTCTGAAACATAATGAAAAACCGTTTGATGTGAGTTAATATAAAGAACGTCGTGAATCTGACTCCTGCCACATGCATGACAGGGGTTAAACACAAAAAGGAGTCAATTATGGTTTCTGAGAAGGCTACCCTCGTTAATCCTCAGGGTCTGCACATGCGTCCGGCTGGTCTGTTCGCCTCCACCATGGGCAAGTACGCCTGTGACGTGACGGTCGTCACCCCCGAGAAGGAGGTCAACGGCAAGTCCCCGATGGCCCTCATGGCTGCTGGTATCCCCTGCGGTACCGAGGTCGAGGTCAAGTGCGACGGCGCCGACGAGGCCGAGGCTCTGGCTGCTGCCATCGAGCTCATCAAGAGCGGTCTTGGCGAGTAGAACTCAAACGGGTCGCATGTTGAACAACTAAGTTCATATTTGGGGGCGCAGTGACCTGTCTTAAGGTAGCTGCGCTCTTTTGTCATGGATATGGCAAAACGCTTTATCACATGACACGGAGAGAGGAATGGGAATGTATCAGGGAGTCAACGCTTCCGAGGGCATCGGTATCGGCACCGTCATGGTCGCCGTCGATCCCGACTTGACGTTTGAGCCGCACGAGGTTGCTGATTCGGCAGCAGAGAAGGAGCGCTATCAGTCCGCTCTTTCGGTCTTCTGCGAGAAGACCCAGGCTCAGGCCGACCACATGAAGGAGACGGTGGGCGAGGCCGAGGCCGAGATCATGAGCGGACACATTGTCCTGGCTCAGGACCCGGGCATGACCGACGCCATCAACGCCGCCATTGACGGCGGTACCTGCGCCGAGCAGGCGCTCATGGACACCTCGACCATGTTCGAGAACATGTTCCTGTCCATGGACGACGAGATGTTTCGTCTGCGCGCGGCCGACATCGCCGACATCCGCACCGGTATTCTGGCCGAGCTGCTGGGCAAGGAGGTCGTCGACCTCTCCGTCCTGCCCGAGAATACTGTCGTTGTCGTTCACGACCTCACGCCGTCCATGACCGCCACGATCGATAAGGCCCACGTTGCCGGTATCGTCACCGAGACCGGTGGCCGCACGTCGCACTCCGCGATTATTGCGCGCGCCCTCGAGATCCCGGCTGTCCTTTCGGTCTCCAATAGCTGCACCGCGCTGCGCAACGGTATGACCGTTGTCGTCGACGGTGGCAAGGGTATCGTTGAGGCCGATCCCGACGAGGAGACGCTCGCCGCATACACCGCCAAGGCCGAGGCCTTCGCTGCCGAGAAGGCAGCCCTCGAGGCCTTCCGCGGCAAGCCGTCCGTGACTTCCGATGGCATCAAGAAGATCATCGCCTGCAACATCGGTAACCCCGATGACGTGCCCAACGCGCTCGATCACGACGCCGAGGCCATCGGTCTGTTCCGCTCCGAGTTCCTGTTCATGGACTCTGCTGAGCTTCCTTCCGAGGAGGAGCAGTTCAACGCCTACCGTAAGGTCGCCAGCGCGCTCAAGGGTGCTCCGGTCATCATCCGCACGCTCGATGTGGGCGGCGACAAGGAGATTCCGTATCTGCACATGGTCAAGGAAGATAACCCCTTCATGGGCTTTCGCGCCGTGCGTTACTGCCTGGCCAATCCCGACCAGTACAAGGTCCAGCTCCGCGCTCTGCTGCGCGCTAGCGCCTTCGGTGACGTCAAGATTATGATCCCGCTCGTCACCTGCGTCGAGGAGGTCTTGGCTGTCAAGGAGCTCGTCGAGCAGTGCAAGGCCGAGCTGACCGAAGAGGGTCGCAAGTTCAACGAGAACATCGAGGTCGGCATCATGGTCGAGACGCCCGCCGCTTCGCTGCTCGCAGACCGTCTGGCCGAGGTCGCCGACTTCTTCTCCATCGGCACCAACGACCTGATCGGCTACACCATGTGCGCCGACCGTGGCAACGACACCATCTCCAACCTGTACCAGGTTTACTATCCCGCCGTGCTCCGCTCGCTCAAGAACATCATCGAGAGCGGCGTGAAGGCCGGCATCATGGTCGGTATGTGCGGCGAGGCCGCTGCCGATCCGCTGCTCGAGCCGCTGCTGATCAGCTGGGGCCTGGAGGAGTTCTCGATGAGCGCTCCGTCGATCCTGCGCGCCCGTAAGACCATCAGCCAGTGGACCAAGGCCGAGTGCGACGAGCTCGCCGAGAAGGCGCTCGCCTGCAACACCGCTGCCGAGGTCAAGGCACTGCTCGAGTCCGCAGCTCGCTAATTTGGTATCAGAGGTAACCGCGTGGTTGGAATGGGCCGGCCACGCGGCCCTCACATATACAGGGGGTACTGTAAATGTTCTACACGCTAACCGCTAACCCGGCTGTCGACATGACGGTTTCGAGCTCTCCGCTCGAGCCCGATGAGAACGTCCGCACCGGCTCGGCCAGCTACACGGCTAACGGCAAGGGCCTCGACGTGTCCTTCGCCTTTAAGAAGATGGGCGTTGACACCGTCGCACTCGGCTTCTTTGCTGGCTTCACGGGCAAGTTCATCGTCGAGGAGGTCATGAACCTGGGTTGCCTTTGCCGCCCGGTCTGGACCGACGGTATCACGCGCATTAACACCTACGTCAACGATGGCCAGCACGAGTACGGCATCCTGAACCCGGGTGCTCCGATTACGCCGCAGCACCAGGAGGAGCTCTACAACATTCTGGACACCGCGGGCGATCTCGAGTGCCTGATCGTCTCCGGCTCCGTGCCTCCCAAAGCTACGCCCGACTTCCTGGCTCAGGTCATGGAGCACGCTCAGGCTCGTGGCGCCGACGTCGTCCTGGACCTGTCCTCCGACAAGCTCAAGGAGCTCGCTCACAAGAAGCCGCTGCTCATCAAGCCGAACCATCACGAGATGAAGGCCATCTTCGGCGTGCCGGTCGACACCGACGACGAGGTTCGCGTTGCTATGAAGATGGCTCACGACGCCGGCGTGCAGAACGTTCTGCTCACCCGTGGTAGCCGTGGCGACGCCTACTTCTCCAACGGCGAGGACATCTGGTATGCCAAGCGTGAGTTCAACATCAAGCTGGTTTCTTCCGTCTGCGCCGGCGACTGCACCCTCGCTGCGTTCCTGCACAAGTGGTACAGGGATCGCGACAACGTCGAGGAGGCCATGAAGCTCGCTATGGCCACCGGTGCCAACGTTGCTGAGTCCGTCGGCATCGGCGACTTTGGTCACGTCGACGAGTACAGCAAACGCGTTGCTGTCCGCAAGCTCGATCGTCAGTAATCGAAACGCGACATATTCGTGCGCATGCGGCGCCCCGGTTTCGGCCGGGGCGCCTTTTTTGTTCCGTCATGGGGGAGAGATGTTCTGCCGTACTTCATCGCTTCCACACCGTTCACCGAGTTGTTGTAGCCTTTTGTCGATGCGTGGAATATACTTTCATCAACACGTTGCTTCGTGAAAGGAACATTCATGATTTACACGCTCACTGCAAATCCCGCCATTGACTACAACATCGCCTGCGACGGTCTTGCTGCCAACACCGTAACGCGTACCCGCAACGCGGTCTATACGCCCAACGGCAAGGGCCTTAACGTCTCGTTCACTCTCGATCACTACGGTGTCGACACCACGATCCTGGGCTTCTTCGCCGGCTTCTCGGGCGAGTTTATCGTCAAGGGCGCCGAGGCCCTGGGTGTGCCCGTCAAGCCCGTGTGGACCGACGGCATCACGCGCGTCAACGTGTTCCTCAACGCCGGCCCCGACACCGAGTACAACATGGTCAACGCCGGTGCCGCCATCAACGAGGCCAACGAGCAGGAGATGTTTGAGCTCATCGATTCGCTCGATGACATGACCTGCCTGGTCATCAGCGGCTCGCTGCCTCCCAACACTTCCGAGGGCTTCCTGGCCGAGGTCCTGCGCCGCGTCAAGGCCAAGGGGGCCGAGTTCGTCCTCGATATCTCGAGCCATCAGCTGGCTGACCTCATTGCCATGGAGCCGCTGCTGATCAAGCCCAATGACGACGAGCTGCTCGACATCTTTGGCATCAAGGTAAGCGGTGGCGACGACGAGTCCGTCAAGGGCGCTATGGCCGAGCTGCATGCAAAGGGCGCCAAGAACGTGCTGCTGACCCTCGGTGGCGACGGCGCGTACTTCTCCAACGGCGAGCACATCTGGTTTGCCAACCGTACCTTTGAGGTCAAGCTGCTGTCGACCGTTTGCGCCGGTGACTCTTCGCTGGCCGCCTTCCTGTCCGTGTGGCACGACGCTCCCGAGCGCGTCGAGGACGCCCTGCGCCTCTCGATGGCCACCGGCGCCAACGTGGTCGAGTGCCCGGGTCTGGGCGATTTTGCTAAGGTCGATGAGTATCAGAAGGGCATCGCCATCCGTCAGGTCTGCTAACGCAGCGCACGGACCTTGCATCTTTGCTTTGTAGAGCACCCGTCTCGGATTGCCGAGGCGGGTGCTTTTTCATGTTTGTAGTCGATGCCTTGGGATCCAATCGTGCTTGAAGCGCGTTCGCGTGTGCGCCCGCTCTCATTTCTTGCTAGACTTCATGGAAACCATCAATCGATATGCCCGCAATTGCAGGAGGCCACAGGAATGTGCAATGTTTCGCTCAACGCTACGCAGCCGTCAGCCGCCTCTCTGTGCGTGTTGCGAGCCCTCGAGGATGCCGGTCTTGAGGCCTGGTACGTGGGCGGTTGGGTACGTGACGCCCTGATGGGACGTCCCAGCCACGATGTCGACATGTGCTGTAGCGGCCTGTGGCAG